>JABSPR010000111.1 GCA_013214975.1 Flavobacteriales bacterium | reverse complement strand
GTAATATTCTCAAAGAAACCAATCAAACAGATTTTAAAGAAAACAGTAACATCAATACTCTTCTGACCTTCTTTACCATAAAGATGGGCAGTCTCTTTATACAAGTAGCTTAAATCTAAAACCTCTTTTAATCTGCGGTAGAAGTTATCCTTAGGAACCCATTCCGATAATTGAAAGTTCGTGAAAAGCTTTTCAGCGTAATCTTTTTTGCCTTGTATAATACTGATTTAAAGATTAATACAAGATAACCAACATCAAAACATGTAACTCTGAGAATCAATACCTTTATCAACAAAACAATGAGAGTTGTGCAACAGGCACATAACCTATTTCAGGACAAGACAGAATACTAAGTTTTGAGCCAAATATTAACAGTTTCAAAAGCATAGTATATATTAAAATCACCGTTTATTAGCATTGCTATAATCAAGGGTATTCCTAAATACATTGCAGCAAGTACAACTACATACATAAAGATATTTGTTAATACATAAAGTATTGTTGATTTACTCTCTATTGTCTTTAAAACACGACTATCTCTAGTGTTATCTCCAATAAACATACATATAGCAAACAAGGGGTAGCATAATCCAATATGCATAATCAAGAAAAAACCATAAGCAGCCCCTAATATCAAAGCTAGTATTTTAAACAAAAAAGGTAAATGAAACAATAAGGCGTAGCCAAATAAAATCATTGTTATGGCTGAAATAACCGAAAATATTATTTTATCTATTTCTTTCATAATTCAATTTGTTTTTTAATTATCCATACTCAATACAACACAACCGATGACTCCATATTTGCAAAAAAGAAAATACGAGAGCATAGCCAAACCGTTATGCACTATAGACAAAACCCGCACTACCTTAAAGACATTCTATTCATAGGTATTACAATCCTAGTTGCCTCTCAAAAAGGACATTAAACCAATAACTTCATTACAAAAAAGGCCATTCAAGATAAGTGAATGACCTTTCCTAAAAGAGCATATACTCTAATTTGCCTGAACAAACTTGGTGCTTTCAACACCTCCGTGATGCACTACTTTTAATATATACATACCAGGTTCCAAACCTCGAAGTTCAAATCTTTCACCAGTTCTTTTATTACTTCGGTCGATTTCTTTACCACCTACGTTGTACAAAATCACCATCACATTTTCAGCGTCTCCAACAGTTGAAATAAGCACACCATTACCATTGGTGTTATTTGAAACATTGATACTAATGCTACTTTCGATATTAGCAACCTCTGCATACTTCACTTTACCAGGCATTTCCGTCATAGATTTTGGACATACTCCAAGCTTATAATCTCCTGTTGCTAATTTATCATCAACATCGTTAAGGTCAACATCATGCTTATGTGGCTCACCCATACCGCCCGTGTGACACATTAATACTGTTCCGTTTGGTCCTGCAACGCAACTCTCATCATGGCCATCAACCCAAGCAGTATTAACATCCATACTTGGGTCTAAAGTGCCATCGAAACTCCAAATATGATCTTCCACCACCGTGCTTCCAGAAGCTTCGTCAAAATTATAGTATGCTGTTGGTCCATCTGTGATGACCTGATTCATATTTATTGCTATATCAGCTTCGGATCTAGGCTCACGCCACCATCTTACTTCATCCACATCCCCAGTAAAATAATTGCCATTATTGAAACCTCCAATAGTAACTTCCATCCCAGATCCAGCAGGCCCATTGGTATTATTTGCAAATGGTGCTCCTTGATCGAATACGCCATCAACATACGTGTAACACAAGCCAGCTTCTCGAACAACTGCAATATGATGCCAACAACCATCGTTAACAGATGTGTTTCCTAAATTACTGTTTGCTCCTACACCACCTATTGCGAACTCTATTTTTCCACTTCGGATTCCAGCCCATAAGTTTCCTCCAACTGAACCGCCAGTACTTCCAACCACTACTTGAAGATCATTGCTAGCAGGTTCTGAATTCCTAACCCAAAACTCTATGCTGAAATCTATATCCCAAATAAAGAGTGGTTCCCCGCCAGGAATAACTACTATTTCTGGTCCACCTGAAAAGTGCATAGCTCCTTCGCATGGAGCTGCCTCCACCGATGTCTCTGATATAGTTGTACACCCAAATTGATTGGTTAATGTAACAGAAATTGGTCCTGCTGTAAGTCTACATGCAGGATTTGTTACTTCACCGTTTGACCATTCGTAACTACCAATAGGGTTTCCCATACCCATACCCATACCCGATCTTTCCGCAGTTGCACAGAATATTTCCCCCTCACAAGGAATTACTTCAGGTATAATTGCAATTGGACGTTGTCGTCGTCGTTTTCTAACTACTGTTTCCTTAGAAGCAGTACAACCATTTTCTTCGTCCGTAACGATAACAGTATAAACCGTTCCCATTCCCATTCCACCAGAAGTTGCATTAAAGAATGAACCAAAATCTACACCATCTTCTATGGTTTCAATAGGACCTTGAGAAGTTGGGGTACAACCCATTCCCATTGCGCCACCCATTCCTCCTGTACAAGCGAACCATTCATAAGAGAATCCCTCTGTACTAATAGGATCACCGCTTGTAATACACTCTATATCGACATTTCCATTACCACAAACATTAAGATTGTCGGGAGTACATATTTCTGGCGAATTATTTTCATCACATACAACTGGACAACCACCTGTTGGGTCGTAATTATCAATCCAAGAGGAGTTAACATCCATGCTTGCATCCAAAGCACCATCAAAACTATATTTTAAGTCTTGAGCAATTGAGCTTCCAGGACCATCATTATAATCATGATAAACTGTTAATCCTGACTCGGATAACGAAATTACTTGATCAGTATTTGCTGCTATGTCATTTGCCGATCTAGCCTCTCGCCAAAATCTAAATTCATCAACATCACCAGTAAAATAATCCCCAGTACTAAGACCACCAATGGTAAAACCACCACCTCCCGGTCCATCTTCTGAATTTGTAAACGGCATTGTTCGATCAACAGATCCATCTACATATACGTAACATAGAGTTCCCTCTTTTACCACAGCTACATGATGCCAGCAACCATCGTTAACAAGCGTATTCCCTAAGTTAGTGTTCGCTCCTACACCATTTATTG
>JABSPR010000110.1 GCA_013214975.1 Flavobacteriales bacterium | reverse complement strand
TATTCTTTCTTGCCTTGCATGATTAAAGTTATCAAATACTTAATCCATCATCAAATCGATTGTGTATCTTTATTCACAGAGTTGTGCAACACCCACAAAAGCTAAAATACATAGCCCTAACCTACCAAACCTATTTTACGTAGTTTAGCCGAATCGTTGTACGCAAGCTTAACAATGTAAATTTTAAAGAGCTATTAATTCACTAACAAAAGTTGCAATGAAAGTAAAACATATTTTAGTAACCTTCATTTTTGGACTAATAATATTGGACTTAGGTGCATTATTTAAATTAATACATTGGCCGGGAGCAGGTGAGATGATATTTGCCTCATTCGTAATAGAAATAATTGCTGGAATTTTAGCTATTTGGAAAATATTAACATCAGATAAATTCAAGGAATTCTTAAATAGTTAAAATAGGAACTGATTAAGGCGATTAAAGAATAACTGCCTGCGTACAACAATGTATATAGCGCATTGAAATGCGCCATATACTAAACGTTAGCAGTAATTAACGAAAGCTTAGAATGAACTTCACATTCGATGCAGCTTCATTTCAGCAGACTAGAGTCATTGTAATTCATTCACTTTGTATAACACAGCGTAGACTTCGTCCTAGTCTAGACTACGTTTGAAAAAGTACAAGGGCATTAGGATAAGTCTTCAGGAAATGATTTAACTTTATACTTCACGGCGCACCTATTGCTTAACCCAATATTATACTTAGAATGATTACCTCGTCCACATATACCAGAGTTAAGTCTAAAGTCGATTCATTATGTATTCTAACGGTAGTATTTATATTGATTCAGTTCAATGCCTCTTCAACTGTATTTGAGACAACGCAGAATGGAGCTTGGGCTAATAATAGCACATGGCAAAATGGAACCGTTCCCATCTTATCAGACTCAGTAATCATTCATCATGATGTCTTCTATAGCGAGAATTTAGAATTTCTGGAAGGTGGATATTTAATAATTGATTCTTCAGCCACCTTATGCGGTAAATTTGACATCACCTTTGTATGTGGTTCTTACTTCTACAATTACGGCATTGTAAAAGCTCGAAAGCTTAAATTAAAAGACTCTTGGAGCTATGGGAAGTTCCATGCAAGTGAAAGTCTCCAAGTTATTCCTTGTTTTGTAACATCATATATCGGCGCGGGGACAATAGGTATAGAGTTTGAATGCGATGGATGCTCAATCCCAATTACACTTATCTCTGTTACAGATGCAGAAAATGAAACTCCAAATGGCGCTATCGAAGTAGACATTATCGATGTCATGAATGAAAATCTTTCATATACATTTTCAATAGATGGAATAAACTTTCAACCTGAGAATATATTTGATGGTCTAGCCACGGGTAGCTACTCGCTTTATATTAAAGACGAAAATGGCTGCGTACTAATAAGAGACTTTAACATCAATCTAATTGAAAAATTCATAATTGAAGTTTTTCCCAACCCATTTATTGATGAATTAAACGTCAAGTTGTATAACTATCAAAACACCAATATTAGATTATTTGACGCAGTTGGTAAGTTGATATATTCAGACCAGGTATATGGGGATAAGTCCTATAGTTTAAATCTTCCTTCTGGATTATCAAAAGGTATCTACTTTCTGGATATTACATATGTAAACCAACGGAAAACGTATAAATTGGTTAAAGATTAAATACTAGATCGGACAAGTCTAAGGAATCAAGTACTGCTTAACATCTCAACCACAAAGATTCGAAAATAATAGTCCAGAAGATACTGCTAACACAGCCTACACCCAATGCGGATTTATTTCTTCGAAATTTCAATCCTAGCTAAACAACAAATCCGTACCTTAAACAAAAAATAATTCTCAGGAACCGCACTGTGCGTAGCCCGGGAACGTTACCTGCAATTAGAACGAACAAAAGAGAATGTATCAAAGAATAGCACATATTGCCTTAGTTGTGAAAGACTATGATGACGCAATTGAATTTTATACGGAAAAATTAGATTTCAAATTACTTGAGAACACAAGAATAGACGAAAATAAAAGATGGGTAATGGTTGCACCACCAGGAGCAAAAGAGTGTTGTTTGTTACTTGCTAAAGCCTCAAATGAACGACAATTAGAAAGCATCGGAAATCAGACAGGTGGGCGAGTTGGATTTTTTCTTTTCACAGATGATTTTTGGAGAGACTATAACAAGATGACCGAAAGAGAAATAAGTTTTGTTCGACCACCAACTGAATTTGAATACGGAACTGTCGCAGTATTTGAGGACTTATATGGAAATATGTGGGACTTGATTGAACCGAATGAAAACAATAAGGGATTGATAAAAAAATAAAAAAAAGCAGGTAACACTGTATAACAAATCATAGCACCCTTTGGGATGCTACGCTTGTTATACTAACCGTTGGGTATAATT
>JABSPR010000109.1 GCA_013214975.1 Flavobacteriales bacterium | reverse complement strand
ATATTTCTTGAAGGCATTTTTCCTATCCCAGCGGCTTTACCATATTTTGCATTTGTAATATGAATTGGAAACACTTTATCTATTCTCGATGGATGATTTTTGATAACATAATTATTGAGATCGTTAATAGATTTTGATTTATGTAAAGATTGGTTTTTATACACGTAGACCCTATCTAGTACAAGTCTTAGCCTTGAATCTTTTAGTTCTTTGTTGGCTTCTATTTGTGGGTGTGATGGTTTTTTAACTTTTCGATATTTCTTGTTGATGCTTTCAATGACTTTATTCAGTCGGATTCGGTGCAGCGAGTCTTGTTCTGGTTTCCAGTTGTTTTCACCTGCGTCATCCTGCCATACATGAAATGCAACTTTTATAGTTTTAATTGGCGTTTTATCTTCTTTTGGAATGAAGCTGCTTTGTAACTGAAAGTTAGATTTGTATGTTTTGCTTTTGGCTTTGCAAGATTCGCAAACAACTTTGGTGTCATTCGTTTTCTCTTCTTGCTTATTAGCGACTAAGCGAACCGAACAGCAAACAATGAGGAATATTGATAAGAGGATGGTTTTTTTCATAGAATATCATAACCAATAAACAGGCCACTTTCTATTTTGAGATATAAGCTTAGTGCTCCATTATAAGAGAAGCGCTGCTTGCTCTTCTTATTGCAATAAGAAGAGCAATTCGAAAAGTGGTCTGAAAAGAAGCTTTTATTATCTAGCCCTATGATAGAATAAAATGCCACTCATGGCTACAGAACCTATTACTAGCCCAAGTATTCCGCCAAGTTGCGTTGCTTCGGATAGCATTCCGATTGCTAAACCGGCCATCATGCAAGATAATAATGCAATACCGCCAATTTCGGAACCTCTCTTCATTTTCTCTTCCATTTTCTAATATGTTTGGTTAATAGTGTTTTCTAGTCTAATTAATATTTTAAATATTCCTTCATTCGATTTCTGTACTTGTCGAATTGTGTAATGCCAGTTTTTGTAATGGAAAATTGGGTATGGTGATAATTCTCTTTGTAGCCTTTTTTAATCTTGATGTATTTGGCATCAGCCAGTTTTTTTAGCTGAACGCTAATGTTTCCGGAAGTAGCTTTTGTTAGCGATTTTATTTCTGTAAAGTCAGAACCTTTTTTAGCTTTTAAAAATGACATGATACTAAGCCGAAGCCGAGAGTGAAGAAGTGGGTCTAGTTCTTTGAACATGAAAGTAATTATCAAATTGGTTTTAAAAGTAAACTAATTTATAAAACAAACTATATATCAATATTTTTTTTACAACCAATATGTCGTTTTTTGCGTAGGAGACAGAAGTTACTATGCTGTCAGAATTGAACTTGAATTGGTATTGGTAGGCCACTTCGTTGTTTTGAAATACTCCTGTATTGTTTACAGGAACAACGTAAGATTGCCCGAATTCATCTGCTCCAATAAGCTGGTTGTCTCAGGTGGAAGTAACATAAATTAATTTTTCGAGTCCCTTTTCTTTCGAACATATATATGCCCTCATATTTGCTGAGGAGATTCGATGAAATAGAGATTTCTTCTTTGGTTTCTGTGTTAGATAGGTTAGAATTAGGGGTGAACACGGGCTCGTTTATGTTTTCTGTGTCATTAGAGCAAGCTATAACTAGAAAGATGAATGCTAATTTGAAATACCGAATAGCATGCTGTATAAAGATTCTTGAAGAATATAATTCTAAGTAATACATGTGCTTTTAATAGTTTGATATTCCGTACTAAACTATAAACGACCAAATCACCAGACAGGTTCGGTATTCATCGGTTTTCAAATTATTCTTGAAAGTTTCCAGATAAATAATCTTCGATTTTGTTTGTTGAAATCCATTCATTTGAATTCACTTCCTTTACATTAACTTGAACAGAGTTATGTATAGTAATATTGATACCAATTAAACTTGCTAGAGCATTGTATTCTTTGCTTTGTATTACTCCAATCTCATACATGCATTTCCAGCTCGGGGTAACGAATGTGTTTTTACATATTGTATTAAATAGAGGTGTTCTAATTTCTATGTATATGATTGGCCTTATAGATTACAAAGAGAATATGCCAGTTTCTGCTATTTAGCAGCCTTTGCATAATTATTAATTAGAATTTCTGTTTTTATAATCGGAAATCAAAAAAGATTTGGCCGATCTGGAAAGTTTTTTAATTCTAATTTCTTCTCTGATAGCTGCGGATTTATCCGAAACGGGCCATTGAGCTTTAACAACTACAGGCGTTCTCCCTCTTGTGTATTTTGCTCCTTTACCGAGGTTATGTTGGGTTGTTCTGTGGGCTAAATTGTTTGTGATCCCGGTGTAATAGGATCCGTCGGAACATTCCAATATATATACAACCCAATTCATGCAATGAAAGTAACGAATTTTGATTTCTCTTTTAGGAAAGAAATAATTCGGAAAAGTGTAAAAATTAACAGTTTTCAGTATGATATACTGCTTGTTATATAAGATTCGAACACAAGGTTGAAGAGGAAAATAGAAGGAATGCTTGGTTCCTTAACCAAAAGAATTTACTACATTTGGCCGAGCAAATTTCAAGTTGATAATCTTGATATAATCAAACACAAAATGATGTATAAATACTTGTTATCAGGCATGTTAATATTAAGCATAGCCTTGTCGTCAATTACTGGTTTTGGTCAAGCAGTAAAAAAGGAAGATGTGTACCTAACTGTTTATTTGAAGAAAACTTCATATAAAAAGCCTTTAGAATTAATCCCAGATTATTTCAGAGGATTAGTAGGTGTTAAAGAACTTTCTGGAGATAGGGAGTTAATCTATATATATGGTACTGCAGAATCCCAGAAAGAAGCAAAGAAAATACTAAAGGAAGTAGGGAAAGCAGGTTTTACTACACACAGAGTAATGGGTGTTAAAAACGGTAAAGAAATAGATGCTAGTCAGGCAGAAAGTATTATCGAAGAGCAAAAACTAGCTGCGGAGTCTTTTGCAGCTAATACTGATTCTGATGATGAATTGGCAGATAATACACAGGATGAGAAACCAGCTAAAGAGAAGAAAGTAAAGGAAGAGAAGGCGCCGAAAGAAGAGAAAGAGCCCAAAGCAGCTAAAGGGAAGAAAGAGAAAAAATCTAAAGAAGAGGATTATGATGCAGGAGAAGATTATGGTTCATTGGATGATTTCTTAGCAGATGATAGTTCTGATGATTCTGATTATGGTTCTCTTGAAGATATTGCATCTTCAGAAGGTTCTGAAGAAAACAATGATGACATTTATGGAAGTCTAGAAGATATTGCATCTTCAGATAATCAAGGTCAAGAAGAAGATGTGTATGGTAGTTTGGAGGATATTGCTTCAAGTGATAATGGAGGACAACAAGAAGAGGATTTTGGAAGTCTAGAGGATATTGCACCGGCTAGTTCTGCAAACCAATCTGATGAGGAAGAATTCGGTAGCTTGGAAGATATCGCTCCAGCTGGTTCACAGCAAGATGATGCAGATGAATTCGGTAGCTTGGAAGATATCGCTCCAGCTGGTTCACAGCAAGATGATGCAGATGAATTTGGAAGCCTAGAAGATATTGCTCCAGCTGCAGCTACTCAACAACATGAAGAAGAAGACTTTGGTAGTTTAGAAGATATTGCTCCAGCAACATCATCGAATCAACAAGATGAAGAGGACTTTGGAAGTTTAGAGGATATTGCACCAGTTACAGCTAAGAAAGTAGAAGAGAATTACGGTAGTTTAGAAGATATAGCTCCTGTTGCTTCTAAAGCAGCAACGCAAAGTGATTTGACGGATGTGACTCCTTCTATAACAAAGATGTCTGAGCCTTCTAAACCTCAATTTGATAATAAAGTTTACATAGGGGATGAGGATAAATATTATATACAGAAGTCATTACCAATGTATTTATACTTTGCGACTTCACCAGGAGGTGAAATGCACAACCTGAAGAGTAGAAGAACAGCAGAGTATGCTAACCCAATGTATTTGGATTCAGAAGGTTTAAATACTTTCCGATCTCCATCGTGTGTAGATCCTAATACATTAAAGACAGTATATCCATTAAAGGATATTGTATTTGAAGTATACGCAGATGGTCTTGCACCTAGAACGTTGGCTACCTTTTCGGGAGCTACAAAGTATACCTATAGAGGTAATATATTCTATAGCGGAGGATTATCTGTTAAGCTGAAGTCTAATGATGGAATGTCTGGTTTAGATCAAATTCACTATGCTCTTAATGGAGACTATAAGACTTACTTGAACGATTTGAATTTTGATTCTGATGGTACAAATACACTTCATTTCTTTTCGAATGATAATGTAGGTAATTCAGAGAAAACGCATTCGATGACATTTACCGTGGATGCATCAGCACCAACTTCGGCATATGCGATTACAGGACCAAGTTATCAAGGTAACATCATTGGGCCTAAATCTAAATTTAAGTTGAGTAGTTCAGATAAGCTTTCTGGTACAAGAGGAATATATTATTCTTACGATGGAGGTAATAACAGAACGTTTGGTAAATCAGCTGTGAGTCCTAATTTCTTGAAAGATGGTGAGCATACGCTTACTTACTATGCGGTTGACCGTGTGAAAAACGCTGAGACTAAGCGAACATTCAATTTCTATTTAGATAAAATGGCTCCTAAAGTGACTACAGAAATCGAAGGGGATATGTACAAAGGAAAGTATACGTATGTTTCTCCAAGGTCAAAAGTGGTAATGACTGCTACTGATAACAAAGCGGGAGTTGAATCTATTGATTTCAATGTAGATGGAACCGGAGTTCAATTATACAATGGACCAATTAGTGTTCCGGATAGAAAAGGATTACACTATATCTCAAACTATGCTACGGATAATGTAGAGAATAGAAGTGGGAAGAAAACAAAGACTGTTTATATGGATAACAAAGCTCCAGCAACAGGAATCGTTTATGGAGATCCTCAGTTCTTTGCAAGAGATACATTATTTATCTGTGAGAGAACGAAAATTAAATTGGCTCCAAAGGATTTTGAATCTGGGGTAAAGAATACACAGTATGCTTTGGATGGTGGTTCTTTCCAAGATTACGATGTCTTCACAATAAAGAACGAAGGATTCCACACTATTCAGTTTAAGGCAACAGATAGGGTAAACAACGAAGAGCAGCAAAAAGAGAGTAACACTTTTGTTGATAATACTGGTCCAGTTATCTATTCTAACTTCAGTATTAATTCTATTGGAACGAAGAAGAAAAAAGGTAAAACCCTTAAAGTATATCCAAACTACACCAGGTTATATATTGGTGCTACGGATGCGCATGTAGGTACGAAAACAATTTTCTACTCGTTGGATAATGGTGCTACATTTAGAGATTATTCTAGTCCACATACATTGGATATCTCAGAGTTGAGTCAGTTTAAGAAAAATAAATTCTACTCGGTTATTATCAAAACAAAAGATATGCTTGATAACGAGAGCACATCGGCAGTTGAATTCTTCGTAGGAGATAAAGGAGACTGATAAGAATAAAAGACTTAAAGAAAAAGCAGAACTTTTAAAGAGGTTCTGCTTTTTTATTTAGTTCACGAAAGTAAGTAGTGCTGTTAAATTCCCTATTCGAATTGAACCTTATTAACGTAATAGATAGTTCTCTTTCTTCTCTTGTCATCATCCTTGGTATTAATTAAGGTTTGTCTCCCATAAACGATAAAAAATTGATCGTACCAAAAGTCTACATTCGAGGAAGAGAACTTAGTCTTGTCACCTTCTCTAAGTCCTGAAATAATAGTTGATTTTCTTTCCAGTTGAATGCTTCCGTCGAAACCAATGGACTTGGTTACTATCTCATCGCTCGACGAAAAAACTAGTTTAATCTCACTTTGTGATTGTTCTGCAATAGATATAAATCGCTTAACATACATAGGTTTAAAATTTGGATACATTTTGAAAGAATGATCCCAAATTTTCTCGCCATCCAGAGCGTATTTAACAATTAAAGCATGTGTATACTGATACCCATCGAACACTTGTCTTGTATGTGTTGTAACGACCCCATTTGGTCCTACGCTAGTGTATGTTTCGGTACGGTAAGTAGGGTGATATGCTTCACCGATATGAAGATATCCATCATCCAAAGTAATTACTTTATGAGAAGCGATATTGTATTTTAAAATAAACTCTTTACCTTTTTTCTCTTTACGTTCAGAGACTCTAACAATTCTTTGCTTTTTTCGATCGGGAATAAACGACATGAAATTATCGAGCTCTGTGAAATTGTAAAATTTCAAATCACGCACTTCTTTAGTATTTGCTTTGCAAAAAAACAATCCCTCAGCCGATCCTGTCCCGGCTGATCGATTAACAGAAAATAGAGATGCGAATTTAACTTCCGTTGATTTTGAGGCATAGGTTCCGGTAAAAGCGAACTCCTCCTTGTTTATTTCCGTTGCAGACAAGGAAATTATTTTCTTATCAATATTTTTAGAAAATTGAATTTTATTCAGGAAGTCACCATCTTTATCGAGTCTTACGATATATGTTTCAATTTTTGCGGTCTCAATCTTTACATTAACATAAACGAAAATATTATTACCGACAATTTCGAAATTGTTCACGTAAAGTTTTTTAGAAGGAGTACCTTCAAACCCTAACCGGATAATTGTACGCTTGCCAGTTCTCCAATCGACTGAAAAAAGGAATTGCTCTTTTTTTAGTTGTGCAATAAAGAATGCTTTATCACCTGAAACCGTCATGGCCTTCATATTTGTTTTTCTCGGTAAAACCCCATTCACATTGGTAATGTCATTAGTTGTGGCGTTAAAAGAAGCCAGTGTGTAATTACCTCGTTGGTCTTTGAATAAAGAGTGGTAATAATCTTTCTTGTAATGCGCTTCTACTTTTTCTTGTTTTCTAGGAAGTACGAGTTTCGTGTTTTGGGTGTATTCTAGATTTGTATTGTATGAATTGTAATTCCATTCCGAATTTCGCCTGGAAGGGATTACGTTCTCCGAAATTATAACGAATCCATTTTCTTCGAGCTCTACAAGATGTGCTCCAATATATCCTCTCTCAACTTCGATTTCAATCCTTCCTTTATCTGTAATTTGGGAGGTAGATTCGAGTGAAAATGATAATAGAATAGTGAGTATGATAATAAGACTCTTCATTTTTACACCATGGTATCGGTTAAAAGTATCAATTAAACATCAGATTCAATAAGATCGAATAGAGTAGAGGTGTTATTGAAGACTCAATTTGTAAAAATATGCCTATTGAAATTTTAACGATTTGCGAGGTGTAGCTTAGTTTTGAGAGGGTGGAAATACTAAAGTGCCATCTGGGTATTTGGCAAAACGAGATTGTTCTTTTGCGTGGGTTGGATCATTCCTATCAGTAGGCCATTCGCCAAACCCTCCATTTTGAAATTTCTTTACGGCTTCGTCCATTTTCTCGTTGCTAATTGCAACGAAAGGACCATTTTGAATAATAGGTTCGTTGATAGGTCTGCCTTGTAAAAGAAGAATTTCGCTAGGAGTGTTGTCCGAATTTTCGATTTTAATTTCTTCGTCCGATTTAACATCTACAGCAACATATCTTTCAACCATTTCGCCATTTACAAGAATGCTTTTTCCACTAAAGAAATAAATTGTTCGATTAAGTCCTGTAAGGGATTTGGGAATTGTTGTTGTGGCGTTAGGCTCCATTTTAATATTAAGAATTGCTAATCCATTGTTTGGATCTGCGGCCCAGGAGTTTGGGGGAGGGGTTAGGCCTTTTAATCCATCTAACTCGCCTGCAATTATCTTAATTTCTGCCTTTGCGCCCTTTTCGTTTTCCGAAGAAACAAAAGGAATATCTTCTCCCCAAAACATAAGGTAATTAGGATCCGCATCTTTTTTTCCACTTGGTAGATTGAGCCAGATTTGAAAAAGCTCCATGGTATTTACGTCATTTAGGTTTATAAGCGGGAACATTTCGGAGTGTTGAATACCACCACCGGCAGTAACCCATTGTACATCTCCATTTCCAAACCTACCTTGTCCGCCTGCAGAATCCATGTGATCTACAACTCCTTTTCTAACTATCGTAATGGTTTCGAACCCACAATGAGGATGTGCTGGAAATCCCGGAACGGTATGTCCGTGGTACATATTCCAATATTTATTGCCAAAATCTTGTCCTAGATTCCTTCCTGCAGTGCCTGGTTTAGGCCCCATGTTCTCATTGCCTTCTGGATAAAAGTCTTCGTGATGCACACAGAAAATAAAAGGGTCAAGAGTTTCCCACGTGAAATTTAGAGGTCTAATTTTAATAATGGCAGATGTATTTTTTATTTCGTTTTCCATAGGTGTGGGTTGGTTCGAAGGTTTAGTGAAAGAGTATATTTCATAACTAACTGCTATTACAGCAAAAGAGATAGCGAATTTCTTAATAAATCTTTTTGTGTGGTTGATTCCATAAAAGGATATTTGCTCTAAGCTACTGTCTTCTCCTTTAAATGAAAAGAGAAGAGGAGGATGTGTTGTAAATTTATTTCTTTGAAGAATTTGCATGAGATATATAGTGAATAAAGAGCACTTTATATAGGAACAGTGTTCTTTGTTCAATTGTTGTAGAGTATTGCCCAAAACTCATTAAAGTGATCTACAATAAAACTTGTTCAATATGGTTTTACTCTCATAATTTATAGTAAATGATTTTCCTGAAAAGTTATTTCT
>JABSPR010000108.1 GCA_013214975.1 Flavobacteriales bacterium | reverse complement strand
GCTGTATTTGCATTTGCATAAGTATATGTTAAAGGGTCACATACGTATGTCCATTGTTCCAGAATATCCCAATCTGTTCCATTTTGTTTTAGAATATGCTTTGTGATTAATTCGTCGTTCGTACAGGAATTGAAATACGCATTTGTAAGGTGGTTATTAATTAGTTCCAGTACTATCGTATCGTTTGGAGAATAACTGTTCTTGTTGGATGTTACACTAACAGCTTCGCATGGGCTTATCTGGTATGATGGCAAATTACATCCGCAAGAGTTTCTTACACTATAGATATCAGAATAGAAACTATCGGCAATAACCAATGTTTCGCTCGTGTCGCCAACTAAGGCAATTCCGTTCATATACCATTGGTAGTCGGTACAAGTATTATTGGAATATGCCAATACGACGTTGCTGTCGCACAAACTACCCGATTGATAAATATGGTCGTACGGATCCATTACTATGGTGCCAACGGGAGTAACTTCAACCGGATACGGATATGGAACTATTACAGGAGGGCATGTACATGCAACTGGTGGAGTAGGAAGAGGCCATTCCCAAGTAAAACAAGAACATTCTATGTCATTTAAATCTATTGCACCATCGCCATCATCATCAATACCATTATCGCATATTTCAGTACACGTTGTAACAAAGTATCCGGAAATAAAACAACCTAATTTGGTGTAGTAGCCATTACCATACGAATTATCGGAAACAGCCAGTGTTGATCCTGTCTCACCAATTAGGGCAATACCATCTTTATACCATTGACCCGATACCGAATCTCCAACAGTTAATACCAAATTATTACTACATACATCTCCATTGCTTGTTGTAAGGACGGCCGGTGCCATCCAAGCCGGACAAGCTATTGCACAACCCCAAGTGTCATTTAAATCTATCAACCCATTCCCATCGTCGTCAATTCCGTTATCGCATATTTCGGGATTACAGCCCATGCTAAACGATGAATTAGCATCTATAAATGTCCAATTATTAAATGACCAAGAAGAATTATCAACCGAGATACAGCTTAAATTAGAATTACCTATCGCACTTAATGTCATATTGGTATTGTTTCCATTTTGAAGATTTAACGACATCAAATTATTATTGGAAAGCATTAATTGTGTTAATATGGAATTGTTCGAAACGTCAATTGCCGTTATTGAATTGGCAACTGCAGATAGGGTAGTCAAAACGGTATTGGCCGAAACATCTAAAGACGTTAGCTGATTGTAATCGCATTGGATGTAATCGAGCACCGTATTCTGTGAAAGATCTAAACTCGTTAAGGAGTTGTAGTAACAATGAAACCCTGTAAGGGCAGTTAAACTAGATACATCTAAAGTAGTCAGTGAATTATATGCGCAAAGTAATTGGATAATTGCTGTATTGTTAGCGAGGTCTAAATTGGTTAATGAATTTTCTGAACACCAGAAGTATTCTAAGACTACATTATTAGTAATATCTATATTACTTATTGAGTTATCGTCGCATCTAAGTGTTATTAGTGCTGTATTGGTTGATATATCAAGCGAAGTGATTCCGTTACTTCTACACGCAAGGAATTCGAGGGCAGTGTTTGATCCAACATCCAAATTAGTTAACGAATTATTGTCGCATTGAAAAAAGGTTAGCGCTGTGTTGCTCGAAATATCGATGCTCGAAATAGAATTGTTGTTGCAATACAATTCGGTTAACATGGTAAATTCTTCTATTCCAATAAGATTCGATATGCTTTTATAGGAAGCATCTATCGTACCTGTATAAGCGTTTGCTTCAGATACTTGAATTTCACTGTCGCTGTTTAGATTAATAGAAGCATTGCCTACTAGATATGACTTGAAGTTAGCATCTGGTATATTAACATCCTGCGCTATCGAGAACGAATTATTAAACACGAAAAATGCCATGAGCAAAATGGAGAGCAATGTGCTTAGGCTTGGTTTTATCGTTGTCATTTTTGAAAGATTTGGTTTATTCATGATTGGCCCTTTTTAAGTGCTATATACTTAAGACACCAAAAAGTAACATGCTCTTTAATTTTATTTAATCTTTTTTAAAATTTATAACTAACTCCTGTTCCTATACCAATAAAATCAACCTTTTGGAGCGGGAAGTGATTTTTTGAATACATGGGTTGAATGCCTTTTATATACGTAAAATTGGCCCATATAGTCATATTTTCTACCAATTGATAACCCCCATTTACACCCGTTTGTAAAGAGAAGAATGTATTGACAGAAGCATTGGTAATATCTTCAACGATTCCGTCCTTATTCATCAATTGATCTTGTTTTTTTAGCAGGATGGAAGTGGTTATGCCGGTCATTACGTTAACGGTAAATTTTTTGCTTTTAATAATTGTATAGGATATCTCTAAAGGGATTTCAAGATAAGAGTAAGACCCTTTAATGTTGTCGTAGTGGATAAGCGTATCTGACCTTTCTACCTCCAAACTATCGTATACAAATACAGACTCGGACCCAATTAAATAAGAAGTAGCAACGAAAACAGAATCCAATGTGTAGTTGTTTACGGTGGAGTATTTAGAATCTGTCTCATCCGTAAAATTCACTTTTTTCATGCCCAAGCCAACACCAATTTTTCCAACATGGTAGTTCAATTTAAAGCCAAATCGAATGGCTGAGTTAAGGCTTTGATTAAATTCTACATTATCGATTTCCTTGCTTTTCGTATTTGATAGGGGAAGGAGTAAGTCGGTATTTGTATTTAGGGAAAAGAAGTTTTTGCTTTTCTTTTGAATTTTCGGTTGGGGTAATACAGGATCTGGAATAAACTCTTCAACTACTACCGGAATTATTGTATTAATTATCTCTATTGGTTTAGTTTCTGCACTATCTATTACAATAATATCATCTGCTTTCTCTGCGTTAATTGGAATGGACTTCTTTGTTGTGTTCGTGTCTGGTTTTACAGCAATTACAACCTCGTTCTCATCTGTTACCTCAATACTTTCAATTGTGTCTGCTTTGAAAATGGTATTGTACTCTTTTGGCTTGTAGATAATAATATTGTCATCGAACGATTGGTATTCGATGTTGTAGTTGGTAAAAAGAAAATCAAATACTTCTCTTAATGATTCGTCTTTTACATCAATCGAAATTCTTTCCGATGCTGGAATTAAACGGCTATTAAACGTGATGGAAATGTTGGTGGTTTTGGCAATATCTAGCAATACCTGATTGATGGGTTGATTAACTTCTTGCAAGCTAAACGTGGTGCTTAATATATCGGTTTGGGCAGTTGTAGTTAGGGAAGAACAAAGAAGGACAAGGACAATGGCCTTTTTGTAAATGAAATTTAAATTAGATCGATAGCTCAAAAAATCAGCACCCCTCACCAGTAATTACTATTTCTTCTTGTTGGTCTTCAATTGTTAATCCTAATGTCATTTCTAATAATTTAAAAATTTTGGATGCTTCGAAATTATTATAACTCGCAGTAACTCTACAAGAGGATAGCGCTTCGTTAGCAAGCGTAATATTAATGCCATAGACTTTATTCATTGTAGAAACTACTTTATCTAAAGTAGCATCCTCGAAGGTTAATACACCATCATACCAATATAAATAGTTCATGTTATCATTATTGGCTTGGGTTAGATTCTTGGTATTAAGAACAGTTCCTTTTTCGTTTGCCGTTAATATTACGCCTTTGTCTTGTCTTGTTAAATACACCTTAACCGTTCCTTCCTTAACGGTTACTACAACAGAATCGGGGTTGTTGGCATTTACATTGAACGCAGTTCCCAATACTTTAATACGCACATTGCCCGCTTTAACAATAAATGGTTTGGTACTGTCTGGTTCAATTTCAAAGAATGCTTCTCCTTTCAATTCAACAATTCTTTTGTCTGCCGAAAAGGATTTGGGGTAGGTGAGTTTAGAATTTATATTGAGTTTTACATCCGAGTTATCCATCAAATGTTCTTCAGTTTTTTCAATAGTGTTCGTTTCAATCACAGCCATTTCAACAATTACTACTTCTTCGCTACCCAAGAATTGATATCCGATACCAACGGATATAAGTATAGCTGCTGCAATTTTAAGAAAGGTATAGTTTGAGTTTGATTCCGAAGAAATTGGAATCACCTCTTTGCCCTCTGTAGTTTCTATAAACTTGTTGTAGTACTTGTCTGCATCTAATTTATCATAGAACGATTTATCCATTTCAGTAACGTCGTAGAGTTTCTTCATTTCGTTAAAGAGAGACTTTACGCCAGCATCCGACACAAGCAGTTCGTCTAATTGCTTTGCCTCTTGTTCAGATGCATCGCCCAGAAGTACTTTCTGAATGAGTTCGTTGTGTAAATTGTCGTTGTCCATTTTGTCTTGTTATTAGTTAGACACCAAATTGATGTGGCCTCTTTAATTATTTAGCGTATTTATTAAAAAGAAAATAAAAACGGTTAAGTACTCCTTCAAGTGAATGTGCAGTTGTACCATCACTTTGCCGATGTTGTATTGCACTTTGCTAATAGGAATATCTAACTGTTTGCCAATTTCTTGCGTGGTTAAACCTTCAAACCTATTTAGTCTAAATATTTTCTGTCGCAATTCATCTTCTTGCTCCAAAACCTGATTTATTTTCAAGAGTAATTCTTGCTCGCTTGTGTAGTCTGGCGTTTTTATATCCTCGTTGGTTTCAACGGCTCCATCTATCCGTTTCTGCTTTCTGCTTTCGTCGCGTATGTAATTAAGGCTACTGTTATACACTGCTTTTAATAGATAGCTCAGTATTTTCTGGTCGTCTTTAATATCGTTTCTCTTTTCCCACATCTTAATAATCATTTCGTGGGCTAGGTCTTGGGATGTATCGATGTCTTGAATAATTTGGAAAGAACGCTTACATAGCAGAGGGAAGTAGTGCGTGTATACATAACGATATGCCTCGTTAGATCCATCTCTCAGTAAAGAGGCTATGTTGTTATCTTGGATATTCATCTGCAAATAGTTGCCTGCAATAATACCACTAATCTATATAATGCACAGATACTGAATAATCCCGTACGTACGGGATTAAATGTAATAAGTATGTCGCCATTTACTTTAGGCTTTGTTCTCAGTGATTATATTCTCTAACGATTTCGTATTGAGTAAGATTAGCTGTTAAACCTTTGACAGGTGAAATTCTTAGTTCCTTTTCATTTTTATTGTAGTATTAAAAGACACACTTTTGCCGACTTGCTCCAAGATTATTAAAAACTAAATAGATTTTACATGAATATATTCCAAGAAATAGAAGCTGAAATTAAAGCCGCCTCAAATATTGTGATCACAGCGCATAAATCTGCTGACGGTGATTCAATAGGCAGCTCATTGGGTCTATTACATTTTATTGAAAAGCTTGGTAAAACAGCAACGGTTTGTCATCCAGACGCGGCACCTAGTTTTTTATATTGGATGGATACTTCGTCTTTTCTTTTATTTACGGATCAACCAGAAGAGGTTACCACTGCATTTGAAAAAGCAGACTTAGTGTTTTGTTTGGACTATAATGCTACAAACCGAATTGGACCGGATATGCAAGCCTTGCTAGAAGCGGTAACATGTAAAACAATAATGATCGACCATCATTTAAATCCGGAGGAATTCCCAACATTAACAGTGTCGGATACCAATGCTTCTTCTACATCAGAATTAATTGTTGAGCTAATTGAACAATCTGGTAATATAGCCCTGCTCGACCAGAAGATTGGAACACCTTTATATCTTGGTATATTAACCGATACCGGCAGTTTTAGGTTTCCTTCTACAAAATCTCGCACACACGAAGCATTGGCAAAGTTGTTAACCGCAGGCGTTGAGAATCATTTGGTACATGAAGTACTAAGCGATAACAACACTGCTAGTCGTTTGCGATTGCAAGGATATGCTATGTGCGAAAAGCTGGAGATTATGGAAGACTACATGGTGTCTGTTATTTCATTGTCGAAAGAGGAATTAGCAAAATATAATTACCAAAAAGGGGATACCGACAACTTAGCAAACCAAGCTTTGTCTATTAAAGGAATTAAGGCGGCAATTGTATTTTCAGAAAGAGATGGCATCATGAAAATATCTTTCCGCTCTAAAGGGGAGGAGAACCCAGTTAATGTTATGGCAGAAGAACACTTTAATGGCGGTGGACATGCCAATGCTTCAGGCGGAATGAGTGATTTATCCGTAACCGAAACCTTGGATAAAATTAAAAGCTTAGTACCAGAATACTTTTCCGTTCTGTAGTACGGATTTGTTTGATGCCCGTCCGGCATAAGGACATAAAAAGAGAGATTCTTCTACGTCCTAATAGCGGACGGCCACTTCCTTTTTGGCTTGACCAAAAAACGAAGGAAAAAACTCAAGTCCTCCAATTCAGTTCTATTAACACCTTCATGAGCGCTAAGTGCGGCTGGTTGATTCCTGAAGCAAGTTCAGGACTTCCCAGTCTTACTAAGTCCTCATCTCGATTAATAATAGCCCTTCTTCTAATGGACGTTGGCATCCGTGTAAATATGATGAGTTCCCCTCTTTTTTAGAGAGGGGTTAGGGGTGAGTGTCTTGTACTGATATAGGTTGACAGATTTGTATGTTATTTCTGCTCT
>JABSPR010000107.1 GCA_013214975.1 Flavobacteriales bacterium | reverse complement strand
ATTTACCATGTTTTCTTAACCAACCTACAACGGTAGATCTGGCTTGGATTCCATATTTCCTAAGAGCTCCATGGGTCGATAGCTCTCCTCGTTCTATTTCTTGAACTATTTGAAGTTTTAAGGATAACGAATAATCTCTCTGAGTACGATTTTATATAATTACTGTCTTTCATAGGGTTACTGAATTTGTGTAACGCTATTTCAGGACGGGACAAAAAGAATATTATAAAAGGTCTCCATGGAAATAGAGGCCTTTTTTTATGCTTTATGTTTGTCTGGAATCAAATTAAAAGGAATTGATAGCAGTGATTTGTAATCACTACCAACTTCTTTAAGAGCGTTTCGCTGGTCATAGAGCCAATTAATCACTACATCATGGTTGCTGGATACATGAAAGATCATTAAGGAATTCGAGGAGCGTTAGAAAGTATTTGGCGGACGCAGAACTTAAATAGTAGATTCTGATATTTAGAGTCATTTTCTTTGCAGGCTTCTTTGCGTAGGCTTTTAGCCAATCAAATATTTCATGAAAAAACATAAGAGGGTTTGGTGGCATTAATTTGCCATCAATAAAAAAAAAACTCCTGAATTTGCATTAAAATTAAGATAAGGAGTTCTCTCGTCTGCTTCAATAATTAAGTTATGTAGCATTAAACTTTATGTTAAAGTCTTAATAATCAAGTTGCATTAAAAGAAGTGAAACTCAAAACTTCGTTGGTATGTCTCCATCACAGATTGTGGTATCTTTACCAGCTATGAATTATTTGTCAGTTGAGAATTTATCAAAGTCATATGGTATAAAGGAGCTATTCCAAGGTATATCATTTGGTCTGAATAAAGGGGATAAGGTTGGTCTGATCGCGAAGAACGGGACTGGGAAGTCAACATTGCTACGCGTTCTTGCTGGCGAAGAAGAGCCAGATAGTGGTTCCGTTATATATAGAAATGATATTACGATAGGCTTTTTATCTCAAAACGAAAATTTTGACGAATCCAAAACTGTTGAGGAAGTTATCTATGATGGGAATAATCCTGTTTTTAGAGCAATTAAAAGCTACAACTATTGCGTCGAAAATAACATTGAAGGGAAGCAGATGGAAGATGCTTTTGAAGATATGTCGAACTTCAACGGCTGGGAAGTTGAACTGTCTTTAGATCAGATACTAAATGAATTAAAAGTAGATCTGCCTAAACAGAAAATAGGAAGCCTTTCTGGAGGCCAAATCAAACGGCTGTCTTTGGCTCGAGTTCTTGCGCAGAATCCGGACTTTATGATTCTAGACGAACCTACCAATCATCTGGATTTGGATATGATTGAATGGCTAGAGAAATACTTGTCGAAAAATGCATCTACCGTGTTGATGGTAACGCACGATCGTTATTTTCTTGAGGTAATCTGCAACCATATGATAGAATTGGATCAGGGAAACCTTTATAAGTATACTGGTAATTATAGCTATTTCTTGGAGAAAAAGGCAGAGCGTGAGGAGCTTGAGCAAACGAATATTACGAAAGCTAAAAATCTAATGCGAACAGAATTAGAATGGATGCGAAGAATGCCTAAAGCTCGAACGACCAAATCGAAATCAAGGCAAGGTGCCTTCTATAATCTGCAGGATAAGGCAACTAAAAGAATTAGTAAAGATGAGTTAGACCTTGAAGTTACTATGAATAGGCTGGGTACTAAGACTGTTGAATTTCATAAAGTGAGTAAATCATTCGGTGACGTTAATGTTCTAGATAAGTTTAGTTACAACTTTCAGCGACTAGAAAAATTGGGTATAGTAGGGAAAAACGGGACAGGTAAATCTAGTTTTTTGAATATGATTACTTCGCAATTAGAGCCTGATAGCGGAAAAATTGCTACTGGCGAGACCGTTACTTTTGGATATTTCCGTCAAGATGGAATGAAACTGAAGGATGATAAAAGAGTAATTGAAATAGTAAAAGATATTGCTGAAGTTATCCCTGTAGTTGGAGGTAGGAAAGTAAGTGCCAGTCAGTTCTTGGAGCGGTTCCTTTTTCCATCTCATATGCATTACCAGTATGTTAAAACCCTAAGTGGTGGTGAGAAAAGAAGACTTTATTTACTAACAGTATTGGTTAAAAATCCGAATTTCTTGATTCTCGATGAGCCAACGAACGACTTGGACATCTTTACAATGAATGTTCTTGAAGAATATCTTGAGAATTTCAAAGGCTGCTTAATTGTTGTTACTCACGATAGGTATTTTATGGATAAAATAGTTGATCACTTATTTGTCTTTGAAGGTGAGGGGCAGATTAAAGATATTCTTGGTAACTATACGATATGGAGGGAAGAGCAGAAGTTTAATTTAAAAAAGGATAACACTGTCAATACTCAAATTAAATTAGTTGCCAAATCAAAACCTACTAAGGAAAAGACCAAACTTAGTTTTAAAGAAAAAGCGGAATTAGAAAAACTCGAAGTAGATATGCCGCTATTGGAGAATAAAAAGACTCGCTTAGAATTAGAACTATCAACAGGTGAATTAGACACGCAAGAAATAATGGCTTTGTCAGCAGACTTAAGCGAACTCCTAGTCGACTTAGACACTAAAACCGATCGTTGGTTAGAACTCTCTGAACTAAGTTAGCCTCTAGTAATCTGTCGGAAAATTACCGCCATTTATATTTAAAATTTTCACATTACTTCTGTACGGTCCGGTAAGTATTGTGCAGCCAACAAATTTCTCGTTATAACTAGGGTTGTAATTAATAGTGTAAGTTCCTGCTCTTTGTTTTTCGTCAACCAATAACTCGATAACTCTTCCTCCGATGCTCGTAATGCCAATAGACACGTGGCCATCTACAGGCACTATATATGTAATTTTAGCCTGACCATTTATAGGATTTGGTGAGCATGAAATTGTGCAAAGAGAATTGTTAAATTCATTGTCGTTTATTGATTCTAATGGATCTACTGGGTCCGAATCTGGTGTTACAAGTGTATCTTCCGCCTCAAGAACAAATCTGTAAATCCTTACACCTGCTGCATACATGGTAGTATCGTTAATTTTTATAAATCGATTTATTACATCATTGAAGGGTTGATCTATTTGAATCTTTTCCCATGTTGTTCCACCATCTATAGTTTGCCATGTTCTATTTCCTCCAGCAGCCCAGCCGATATTTGAATTTAGGAATCCTATTCCTAGCCCTTCGTAATTCTGGTTAGGTCCGGTATAATACACTTTCGCCCATGTTAATCCGCCATCTATGGTATGCATGTAATATCTTTCACCATCTGAGTACGCTGAAATTTGACCAAACCCTTCATATCTATCTAGAAAGAAAAGTTTCCAAACGTGATCATATTCTGTATTGGAAACTTCTACGAAACTTTGACCACCATCTGTTGTGTAATATATTGTGCTTCTCCAATCTTTTCTTCCGCATATTAGGCCAGTATCGGGCGAGAAAAAATGGACATCTACTAAACCATGTGCTAGGGGAACGGCAAATGTTTGCCATGTTACACCTCCATCGCTACTTTTAATAAAAGCAGCAGGTCCGTCATATCGTCCGACGCCTACAATATTTAGACTGTCAATAGCTTGTAATCCGCATATTCCAGAGATAGGAACATTGTTCGGAATATTTGTGACAGAACTCCAGGTTAGGCCGCCATCAATTGTTTTATACATTAATGTGTCATCAGAAGTTTGATCTACCCAGTCACCAGGCCCTAACGTACCCACAAAGCCAATTGAATCAGAAATAAAAGCCATTGCTCTAAAAGAAGTACCTGGGCTGTCTTTTACAAGATCCCAGCTATCACCTGCATCTGTAGTTTTGTATATTTTCCCAGAAATATCACAGACCCATCCAAGGCTATCATTCCAAAATACAATATCATCGTGATTCCAGTAACCTCCTTTGGGGGAATTGGGAAGTGCTTCCCATCCTGCAAAACCGACTGAAATTGTGAATGCTAATAGTAGTGATAAGGCTAAATATCTCATGGTAATAAATTAATTATGTTGCTCGTTTTTTATTGCAATGTCGACAGAAATTGCAGCAAATCTTTCATAAGTATACCCTGTTTTGTGTATATACCCTAAAGTAAGTTTTTAATAATAGATATTAATTAAATGGCATTCGAGCCTATTTTAGTTAAGCGGTTGTATTCATGAATAATACCTGCATTTACGGATAGTGGAAGAAAAAGTAAAATTTAATTCAATTTCAAATTTGAAATGGTTCGAAAGAATTTAATTGTCTTATTTTTAGCTTCAGTTAAAATATTATGAAAAAGCATCTTGCATTATTCTTGTTGGCAGTTGGTCAACTGATTTTTTCAGTAAGTGTGTCAGCTGGTGTTGGTCTTTGTACACCGGATGAGGCGTACACGAGTGTAGGGATATGGCCTGCTGTGCAAGAAAATGGATGTGAAAATCAACCATATGATGAAACGTCAACTTTTGTATATCCTAATGATACAACAGTAAATATTGGTGCCATGGTAACACTCAGTTTAGACTCTGCTTGGGTAACTAGTGTTACAGGATTACCTCCTGGAATTTCATATGTGTGTGAAGATGCATCGTGTGTATTTCAACCGTCAGGTATAACAGGGACCTCAATTAGTTGTATGAAGTTTTTAGGAACTCCAACATTATCTGGGCTATATGTAATTGCTGTAAACATGGATTTAAGATTTAGTAATGCTTTTGTTTATCCATATACGTTTAACATTAATATTACAATTGATGGTTCGGGTGTTGGGAGTTGTATTGGTGTGGGAGTAGAAAATCTTTCTACTATTGAAGCTCTTTCTGTATCACCTAATCCAACTTCAGGATTAGTAAACTTAAATCAAAAGGTAACTGGGAAAGTTTTGGATTTGCTAGGGAATGGCATACTAGATGTTAAGAACGCTAATACGATAGATTTATCGAACGTTGCTAGCGGTATGTATATCCTTTCTACAGGTTCTGGTTCGGTTAAAATTTTAAAGAGATAGGCTACTTGGCATTGGTATTCTCATAAATGAGTCACCAATATTGTAAAGTGTAATCCGAAAGATGCTTTGAATCGGGTATTAATCTTTTTTTCTAAATTCTCATCTCTTATTCCAAACGTAAGCACCGAACTGTACGTTTTAATTGGGGCGTAATAAGTTGGTGTAATTCTAATCCTATTTTGGTTTTCAAATTTGTAATCGAATGAAATACCGGTTGCCGTAAATTGGGATAACGGGATTGAATAAGTTGTTAGAACTGTTTCGCCTCTACCAGCGCTAGATTCTGATTTTAAATTGCAAAGGTATATAGCATCTATGCCTATAGAGTATTTCTTTTTTGATATAATCTTGTAATTTATTCCAGTAGTAAATCCGATTCCTTTTATAAAGAATCTACTAACTGTTGGCCCCAATGAAGCTGCAAATCGCTCTTTATATAGGATTGAAAAGGCAGGATTAATTGATACATATCCTGGCTTCCATAATATTGACGGTTGAAATTGCAAAGAGGTGTTTAATTGAAAAGGTTTTTCTTTTTTAATAAATAGACAGTCTGTCTTATCTGTGTATGTGAGACAATTTTCTTCAATGTTATAATGGGCTATCGTTTCTATTTTCTTTTTCACGTAAGTAAAAGTTATAGTATTATTGACTTCTGTCCATCTGCCTTTTAATCTGTTTAACAAAGTATCTTCTGGTAACTTGAATTTTCTTCTTGTTTTCCCATTAGCCTTAATTATAAGTTTGTTTTTCTTGCCCTTCTGAGTATACATACCGATGAACTCTGTTCTACCGACCATCGCATAGTTTGATAAAGGTTCTTTCTTGTCGTCTGTAGCATTCCATTGACTAAAGGAGAATAGTGGGATTAAAAGAAATATGAGAATTAGATGCTTCATGAAGCTATAGAGAGCTTAGGGCTTTTAAAGTTGGTTTATTACTATCTATTGGCGCTAAAGATAATGGCTTTTTTTGGATCAATATAAAAAGTTGTTGTTTTCAAAAATTAAGCAAAAAGTTTCTCCAGCCTAAAAAGGAAAAATTCTACATTCCTAACACCTCTAAATTGTGCTCTAAATGCCTTTATTTTAGAATTGAAAGATTCCGCAGAAGCATTTGTACTTCT
>JABSPR010000106.1 GCA_013214975.1 Flavobacteriales bacterium | reverse complement strand
CCGTGGCTGGAGCATTGGCGGCGGCAAAAATGAATATCCCAGTAGTACATATTGAAGCTGGGCTTAGATCATTTAATAAAAGAATGCCAGAAGAAATTAATAGAATTACTTGCGATCATGTATCGACTTTATTGTTTGCACCTACTGATATAGGACTATCACATCTACATGATGAAGGCTTTAACATAAAGGCGAATTCCCCATATAGTATAGATAACCCTGGCGTGTTTCAATGTGGGGATTTAATGCTTGATAATAGTCTGTATTTTTCTAAAAAGTCAGACTCCGTATCGACTATACTGAAGGATTTAGGCCTTGAATCAAATAATTATATCCTTTCAACAATACACAGAGATAATAACACAGATATTCCAGAAAGGCTTAATGCTTTGTTCTTGACATTGAATAAAATTGGGATTGAAAATAGAATTCCTGTTGTTATTCCACTGCATCCGAGAACAACACATTTGCTCAAAAAAAAGTTGACGACCGAAACATATTCGGAAATAATGAATAGCGAATGGATTAAAATTATTCCTCCCGTATCTTATCTAGATGTTGTTGCGTTGGAGAAAAATACACAGATTATAATGACAGATTCTGGTGGTGTTCAAAAGGAAGCATTCTTCTTTAAAAAGCCTTGTGTTGTATTAAGAAGTGAATCGGAATGGATGGAATTGGTAGATAATGGAAATAACATTATCGCAGATGCTGATGAAGAAAAGATTGTTGCTGCTTATGAAGAATTAATGGGAAAGAGTGATTTCACATTCCCTGAGTTTTATGGCAACGGAAGAGCAGCATACTTTATTTGTGAAAGGATAATTGAGCATATTGGAAAAAATTAAAACTTATGATTCTAGTTTATACACCAAAGAAAACAAATAGAATCAGGTATTCTTTTAATCTGATTTTTAGTAAAATTCTTAAATGCGAGCTGTCTTTCACAACGAATGTAGAAGAATTTAAGTCATACGTAGGTCCTAAAATCAATTATTCTAAAAAGAAAATTGATGACGAGATATTTTTTCTTTCAAGTAAGTTATTGCTTGAGTCTGGAATTTTTGAGCAAGAGATCCATGTCGTAAATTTCGAGGAAACTATTGGCTTTTATCAAACTGGGCCAGCCTCTCATTGGCCGTTCGATCCATTTGCAGCTTCTTTCTTTCTCGCAACAAGGTATGAGGAATATCTTCCTCATATAATGGATATTTATGATCGGTTTAATGCCAGAGAAAGCGTTGCGTTTAAAAATAACTTTTTAGACAAGCCTGTAATTAATATTTGGGCAAAAAAGATACAAACTCTTATTCAGAAGAGATATCCCGATTATAAGTTTCCTGCAAAGCGGTACAAATACATCAGTACCATTGATATTGATAATGCATATGCATATTTAGAAAAGGGCTTTTTGCGTACACTTGGCGGTTATCTGAAATCGATATTTACAGGTAATTGGGTGGAGTCAAAAGAAAGGACGGCCGTGATTTTTGGTTCGTTAAAAGATCCATATGATACATATCAATATCAACATGAGATTAATAAAAAGTTTAGTGTAAAGCCAATCTATTTTTTCCTTGTTGCCGATTATGGTTTTAACGATAAAAATGTTCCGGTTACAAGTAAGAAGTTTCAGTCTCTGATAAAATTAATTGCTGACTCATCAGATGTTGGTATTCACCCATCTTTTGGTTCGAATCAGAAAATCGAAAAACTGTTTCAGGAGAAAAGAAGGTTAACTAAAATATTAAAAAGAGAGGTTACCAAAAGTCGCCAGCACTTTTTGAAATTTACTTTTCCTTACACTTTTAGAAACTTAATTGAGCGCGATATTACCGACGACTATAGTTTGGGATATGCTTCTGAAGTGGGGTTTAGAGCAGGGCTATGTTCGTCTTATAATTTTTACGATTTGGATTTAGAAGTAGAGACGAAGCTAAGTATGCATCCTTTCGCAGTTATGGAAGCAACTTTAAAGTATTATTTAAAACTATCCCCGGCTGAAGCTGTTGTAGAAATAAATAAGGTAATTGAAGAAATTAAAAAGGTAGATGGTACGTTTATTAGTCTTTGGCATAATGAAACTCTTAGTGAAGATAAAAATTGGGTTGGCTGGAGATATGTTTATGAAAAAATGTTAGAAAAGGCGGTCGCCTAAGTTCTTTTTCAAGTAATGCTGAACAGGTATCAGTCTTAATTAAATGAGCAAAATACAGAAATGATTAATTACGTTGAACATAAAGACATTGACCTAGGAAAATGGGATAGGTCGTTAAAACTTCGTAATAATGAGAATATTTGTTTAGAATCATGGTTTTTGTCGGCTGTATGCGATAGATGGGATGCATTGGTGGGAGATGATTATGAAACAATAATGCCGCTGCCTATAAATCAGAAATACGGGATGGATATCATTTACCAGCCTTTTTTTTGTCACGAACTCGGAGTCAATGGGGCAAATACAGATTTAACTCTATTGTTATCGGAAATCCCAGAGAGTGTCAAACATATTTCTCTTAAAGTTAATAACGGGCTATCCTTAGGTGGACTTAAGATCGAGGTAACAAAGCACCAAATATTAGAGTTGAATGACTTAGAACTAATAAGGAAGGGTTTCAATAAGAATGCAAAAAGAAATATTAGTAAGGCAAAGAAAAACGAAGTGACGTGTAGGTTTGTAAGAGATTATACCGAGGTTATTCGTCTATTTAAAACAGTGAATAAAAAAGGATTGAAGGCTTTTTCGGAAGATCATTATGATAAGCTTGATGAATTAATGTTGCGCGCAATAGAACAAGGAAATGGAATAATAGTAGAAGCTGTTCAAGATCAGAAAGTAGTTTCGGCTTGCTTTTTTCTATTGTATAGTAATACAATTACATATTTAAAAGGGGCTTCTGATGAATTTGGTAAAGAATTAGGGGCGATGCATTTAATCTTCGACTCTTTGATAGAGGAATATATTTCTGATTTTGATTTATTGCACTTTGGAGGGTCGAATGTTGAATCAGTGGCAGGGTTTTATAAAAACTTTGGAGGTGTAGATGACGAATCTTCATCCGTTACAATTGATAGAATGCCTCCTCTTCTTGGAGCCTTAAAGAAGATAAAACATAAGTATTGGAATAGATATTAGAGGGGAAAGCATGTCGGAGATAATAGAGGTAATATCAGTGATTTTATTAAGTGCTATAAAGCAACTTTTGGGAGGGAGCTCATTAGCTGTGATTTATGGATTTAATTTCGAGAAAGCATTTGTTTGTACTTCTGTTGGAGGGATTATCGGGATCACCGTTTTTTATTACCTTGCCGAGCCAGTACTGAAAATGTGGATGAAGGTTGAATCCAAGATCTTTAAAAAAGCCTATAGTAAAGAAGACGAAGATGTAATTAATAAGGACAGTTTCGTTAAAAAGACTATGGATAAGTATGGAATAATGGGACTTGCTATATTGTCACCAATATTGTCTTACCCTTTCGCCTTGTTTTTGGCAAGACGTTTTTTTGAAGGAAAGACTAAGATTTTAATATCGATGTATATTTCAGCACTTATTTGGGCAGGGATTGGATCGCTATTCTTTTCTCAAATCGCCGATGCTGTAATGGGAATGTTCTAAGAATCGAACTTGGCAATTACAGTTTCACTGCCTGTTACTTTGTCACCAATCTTTACATTAAGTACTACACTTGCTGGTAGAATAAGATCAACTCGAGAACCAAATTTAATGAAGCCAATTTGGTCTCCCTGCTTTACATCATCCTGTTCTTTTGAATAATAAACTATTCTTCTTGCAAGCGCACCTGCAATTTGTTTAACGAGAATTTTCATTCCATTGGCATGTTTCACTATCACGTTGGTCATTTCATTATCAGTAGATGACTTTGGATTCCATGCTACTAAATGTTTTCCTGGAATATACTTTACTGTTTCAACAGTGCCTGATATCGGATACCAATTTACATGTACGTTTAAAGGCGACATGAATATAGATACTTGAATTCTCTTTTCGTTGAAATACTGTGCTTCATCAATCTCTTCAATAACAACCACTTCTCCGTCTGCCGGAGCATGTATTAAATTGTTCTTAGAATACGATTGTCTTTGTGGGCTTCTGAAAAATTGAAGCACTATAAAAAAGCATAACCCGCAAATGGAATAAATTAAGGCAGAAAGTATTGGGTTCTCTACAGTATTCATTGTAGCGTAGCTTATAGTTGAACAGACAACTACAGCCAGTATTAATGAATTATATCCTTCTTTATGAATTTCCATTGAAATTTACTTCTTGTGCAAAGTTAGGCGAACAAATATAAATATGTTACTACAACGGGTAGAGAAATTAACAAACCGTCAAATCTATCTAATACTCCGCCATGTCCAGGAAGAATCGATCCAGAATCTTTCACTTTAATTGTTCTCTTGAATGAAGACTCAACTAGATCTCCTAAAGATCCCCATACCACAACAATTAAAGAAACGATAATCCAATCTTGTAATGTTAAAGTATTTGTATAGGAGTGTATACCGTAAGCAACACCTATAGTTGTTATGGCACCTCCAATAGTACCTTCCCATGTTTTCTTAGCTGAAATCCTTTCGAAGAGCTTATTTCTACCAAGCGAAACACCAAAAATGTAAGCGCCGGTATCATTTGCCCATAGGAGTAAAAAATACCCAAGTACTAGTTCGTATTCATATTCTCCATTAACTACGGCTAGGAAGCTTAAAAGGGATATGGGTAGGGCAACGTATATAAGGCCTAAAATAGAATTAGACGATCGTTTAAAGTGATTGCTTTTTTCTTTAAAGATCTCCCTTACTAGTAACGTCATTATAAAGGGTAAGCTCGTTAATAGGTATTTAGGGGAATCGAAGAATGCAGCATAGCCAAAACTGGAGTATAGAATAATTCCAATAAGAATTAGAAACCAATTT
>JABSPR010000105.1 GCA_013214975.1 Flavobacteriales bacterium | reverse complement strand
TATGGGGATGCAAATGGAACAATGACGATTTCAGTTTCTGGTGGAACACCAGATGGTGGTGGTACTTACAATTTTGCACACGAATGGCCTGCACCATTTACGTCAAATAATGGAAGCCTAAGTGGCAGCAACCTTACTGATAACAATGGATTACCCATCACTGTTACTGTTGTAGACGCAAGTGGTTGTACTGCCACCGCTACGGGAACAATTGGTGTTGAGGGATTACCTCTCGGTGTTCCAGTTACATCTGTAACTGCCACCATAGATCTAGCAGAATCGATCTGCTACAATATTTCTGAAACTACTAGTCTTCAAGTTATGCCTTCAGGGGGCGTTGGCAACTATAGCTATCAATGGGCAGAGCTTGGTACCGAATTAGCTTACACCGTTAATCCTTTAGAGAACACCTGCTACTCAGTAACAGTTACAGATGGCAATGGTTGTAACATCGCCGTGGATGATTGCATTGAAGTACTTGACCCATTATCGATTAGCATAAGTGATGTTGAATCCATCTGTTTTGGTGACACTACTGATTTGATAGCTTCCGCTAGTGGAGGAAATGAAGATTATACTTACTCATGGAGTACATTAAGTGGACCCATTTTCGCAATAAATTCATATGTCAACAATGTCGTTGTAGATACTATTAGCGTAGCTCCATCAACACAAACGGCCTATTCCGTTGAGTTATCCGATGGTTGTTCAACTCCCGCACAAGATCAAATTACCGTTGAGTTAAAAGGACCATTAGAAATAAGTTCAACCGATATTGTAGATGGAACATGTGATGGATCTATTACAAATACTCCCCAATGTGGAAGCGTCTCAAATTCTTACTTATGGTCAGATGGTTCTACATCAAGTGGTTTAACTAATCTATGTGTGGGTGTTTATACAGTTACCGTTACAGACGATCTCGGCGCAACGTTCACCGCTGAAACAACAATTAATGATGTTACAGGTGTAGAAGATATTGAAGTAGAGCCAATATCTATATGGACCTCTTCTAACTTACTTCATGTTAAGTCGGATAAATCAGGAAGCGTTTCGGTATACGATTTTACTGGTAAGAGTATTCTACAAGCAAATGTTAATGCTGGGAATAACTTACTTGCTTTGCCGAACATGCCACAAGGAATTCTATTAGTTAGAATCAATACGGAAGATGAGCAGGTAACCAAGAAGGTGTTTTATTCTAAGTAGAATATTTACTTTTTAAAACCTATCCTCTTTCTTGGTTCAGTATTATCCTGCTTTTCAATTAGCTCGTCGAGGTAGTTAAAAACCAGTTCGATATTCTTATCCTGATTTTCCAGCTTCTTTTTAATCTTTTCTACATCAAGTTTGAGTTGAAGATTATCAGAAAGAGCCTCTCTCATTTTAATAAACAATTCAGTAATTCTTATACTAACCAGTTTAGCCTTTTTACTTCTAAGCACATGAGATAATTGCAAGACACCGTGCTCTGAAAAAACAATAGGTAAATAACGTGTACCACCACTTCCCGTTTTTGAGGTACCATTTTGGCACCTCAAAACCTCATGTTCTTCTTTTGTTAGTTCGAACATAAAATGGCTTGGAAATATATCAATATTTCTTTTCACGGCTCTTTTCAAACTTTTTGTCTCAACGCCATAAAGTTCTGCCAAATCTCGGTCCAACATCACTTTCATTCCTCTTATTAAATAGATCTTACTTAATATTAATGCCGAAGACATGCTTTCTTCTCTCATGTTATATTTTTTAGTATTTCAAAACAAGTCGAACAAAACTTACTCGATACATGAACCTTTATTAGAAAATCAGTGGATCTGTTTTGGGAATAAATCATCGTATGAAATGAGACTTGATGTTGATATAAAAGTAATGACTTTACCCAAAAGTAATTCAGTAATTTTATTTCTGAATAAGAACCGCCGATGGACCTCTCCGGAAAGATAAAATCGTTACCAGATAAACCTGGGATATACCAATTCCTTAATTCGGAAGGAACCATTATTTACGTTGGTAAAGCCAAGTCGCTTAAGAAACGTGTGGCCTCCTATTTCAATAAAGGCAAGCACGAGAGTGGTAAAACACACATGCTCGTTAAGAACATCGTTGACGTTAATCCCATCATCGTAGACAGCGAATACGAAGCACTACTTCTAGAAAACTCACTTGTAAAAGAGCTTCAACCCAAATACAACATCCAGCTTAAAGACGACAAAACCTACCCTTGGATTTGTATCAAAAAGGAACGGTTCCCAAGAGTGTTTTCTACTCGAACATTAAAGCGAGATGGCAGCGATTATTTCGGCCCGTATGCCTCGATGAAGATGATGAAGACGGTATTAGATCTTGTTTTTCAACTCTACCCTATTCGAAACTGCAACTTCAATTTATCGAAAGACAATATTATAAAAGAGAAGTTTAAAGTTTGTTTAGAATTTCACATTGGTAACTGTTTAGGGCCTTGTGCAGATCACCAATCGGAAGAAGGTTACAATGAAAGCATACAAGCCATTAAGAACATCCTGAAAGGAAATTTATCGAATGTAATTAAGCAGCTCAAGGACCTAATGGGCAAACATGCTGCCGATCTGGAATTTGAAAATGCGCAGCTAATAAAGGATAAAATAGATACGCTCGAGAAGTACAAATCGAGGTCTACAGTTGTAAATCCAAAGATTAATAACATTGAGGTCTACACTATTATTTCCGAAGAGAAGTTCGCCTATGTAAACTACATGCGGATTAACAATGGCGCCATCATTCAAGCTCATACCATAGAACTTAAAAAGAAATTAGGGGAAGAGGATAAACAGCTTTTAGAGTTCGGTATCACAGATCTTCGTAATAGGTTTGAAAGTGATGTGAATGAAATTCTAATTCCATTCGATTTAGACACCGAAATCCCAGAAGTTAAAACGATCGTACCTATCAAAGGAGACAAAAAAACTCTACTCGATCTATCTGCTCGAAATGCTAAATTCTTTATGCTCGATAAGCAGAAAGAGAGAAATAGCTACGTACCAAAAAAGCGTGAATTTAGGATCTTAGAGGAGATGAAAGACCTCTTAAGGTTATCTGAATTACCCGAACACATCGAGTGCTTTGATTGCTCAAACCTCCAAGGAAATTTTCCGGTAGCAGCATGTGTTGTTTTCAAAGATGTTAAACCAGCCAAGAAAGATTACCGCATCTTCAACATCAAAACGGTAGAAGGTCCGAACGACTTTGCATCCATGGAAGAAGTAATAGAAAGGCGCTATGGCCGGTTGGTTAGAGAAAAGCAAGATCTACCTCAACTTATAATAGTAGATGGTGGCAAAGGACAATTAAGCTCTGCAGTAAAAAGTTTGGATAAACTCGGGCTAAGAGGTAAGATAGCCATCATTGGAATCGCCAAACGGTTAGAAGAAATCTATTACCCAGATGATTCGGTGCCTCTTTACTTAGATAAGAAATCGGAGACGTTAAGGATTATTCAGTTCTTGAGAAACGAAGCACACCGTTTCGGAATTAAGCATCATCGAAACAGAAGATCGAAAGCAACATTCGACTCTAGCTTGACGAAGATTGAAGGAATTGGAGAAACAACGGCAAAAAACTTGTTAAAGGAGTTTAAATCGCTCAAACGGATTAAGGAAGCAAGCCTAGAAGAAATAGAAAAGGTTATTGGAAAGAAGAAAGCAGAGGTCCTTAAAAAGGGATTAGGATAACAAATCAGAGAGTAACCTCATCTCCCTCATTGGAGATTTCTTTTCATACAAGATATTGTAAACAGCATTCGTAATTGGCATATCTACATTGTAGTTCTCGTTAATTTCTTTGATGCTCTTAACAGCATAGTAGCCCTCCGCAATCATGTTCAGTTCTATCTGAGCAGATTTAACCGAATAGCCCTTCCCTATCATATTACCGAAAGTTCGGTTTCTACTAAACTGGGAATAAGCAGTAACCAATAGGTCGCCCAAGTACACTGAGCTTTTAATGTCTCTATCGATCGGGTGAACCTCATCCACGAAACGCTTTATCTCTTGAATTCCATTTGAGATTAAAACCGCCTGAAAGTTATCTCCATAGTTTAAACCATGACAAATACCGCTAGCCAATGCAAACACATTCTTAAGAACTGCTGAATATTCAGTGCCATAAATGTCATCCGAAACAGTAGTATTTATATATCTGCAAGAAAGCATCTCGGCCACTGCATTCGCATTATCGGCATTCTGACAAGCCAACGTTAAATAAGAAAGTTTTTCTAATGCAACTTCTTCAGCATGACAAGGTCCAGATATAACACCTATTTGTTGTAGATCTACTTCAAACTTATTGTTCAGATATTCGCCAACAATGGCATTCTCTTCAGGGACAATTCCTTTAATCGAAGAAAATATTATTCGATCTTGCAGAAGTTTCTTGTCTGCATTTTTTAAAGTCTCGTCTAAGAAAGCCGCCGGAATAGCCAAGATCACAACGTCTGCACTTTCTATCACAGCGTTTAAATCTGTAGATGGTTTTACTATATCTGTGTTAATGGTAACTGCACCAAGGTATTTGGGATTCCTTTTGTATTCGTTTATAAAATCAACCGTTTCCTCATTTCGAACCCACCAGCCAATATGACTCGCATTGTTCATCAACATCTTTACGATTGCCGTTGCCCAGCTTCCGCCTCCTATAACCGATATTCTCAAAGGTGATTCTCCCAAACTATTATTTTTCAGCACTTATTTCTTCGTCAGTCTTCTTGGAACTAACCGACTCTGGTCTCATCTGTGGGAAGAACAGCACATCTTGAATAGAATGGGAGTTTGTCATCATCATTGCCAAACGATCTATTCCTATTCCTAATCCAGAAGTTGGAGGCATGCCGTATTCAATGGCTTTTAAGAAATCCTCATCCAAAACCATGGCCTCATCGTCCCCTCTTTTACCCAACTCCACTTGTTCTTCAAAACGTTTTCTTTGATCAATTGGATCGTTAAGCTCCGTATATGCATTGGCAACTTCTTTACCATTACATATCAATTCGAAACGCTCAACTAAACCTTCTTTGGTCCTGTGCTTCTTAGCCAAAGGAGACATCTCTACAGGATAATCTGTGATGTAGGTTGGTTGAATCAAAAGCTTTTCGCATTTCTCTCCAAAGATCTCATCGATGATTTTTCCTTTACCATAGCTCTTCTCCATGTGGATATCCAACTTCGCAGCAGTAGCTCTTAAGCCTTCTTCATCCATTTCCGAAATATCAATGCCAGTATATTCCTCTATGGCTTCGTACATTGTTAATCGTTTGTAAGGTCGTTTAAAGTCTATCTCATTCTCCCCAACTTGTACTTTCGTAGTTCCATGAAGTTCCATAGCAATCTTCTCGATCATCTCCTCTACTAGGCCCATCATCCAATTGTAGTCTTTATAGGCTACATAAAGTTCCATTTGCGTAAACTCAGGATTATGAAATCTGCTCATCCCTTCATTTCTGAAATCTTTAGCAAATTCAAAAACACCTTCGAAACCTCCTACGATCAATTTTTTAAGATATAACTCATTCGCAATACGCAAATACAAAGTCATGTCTAATGTGTTGTGATGCGTCTTAAACGGACGAGCTGCTGCACCACCATATATAGGTTGTAAGATTGGTGTCTCTACTTCCGTGTAATCTTTATCATTTAAGAAATCACGCATGGTACGCACCAGTTTTGTTCTTTGCTTAAGCGTTTCTTTTACTCCTGGATTTACAATTAAATCCACGTATCGCTGACGATATCTTTGTTCCGGATCGGTGAAGCCATCATGCACTTTTCCTTCTTCATCTACTTTAACAACAGGTAATGGTCTTACCGATTTACATAGAACTTTTAAACTAGAAACATGAATCGATATCTCTCCAACTTTAGTGGTAAAGACATAGCCTTCTACACCAATAATATCACCAATATCCAAATGCTTTTTGAAAATTACATTGTAGAGCTCTTTGTTCTCATCCGGACAAATTTCGTCTCGGTTAACATATATCTGAATACGGCCCGATGCATCCATCAGTTCAGCGAAAGACGCCTTACCCATAATACGTTTACTCATTAACCTACCGGCTAATTTTACACTTTGGAACTTACTGTTATTCCCCTCAAATTCAGACTTAATTTCTACAGAAGTCGCATTGGTTTCAAACGTATCAGCCGGATATGGATCATATCCGAGATTAACCATTTCTTGAAGAGCTGATCTTCTTATTTCTTCCTGTTCGGAAAGAGATTTTTCCATGTAATTAAATTTTGAAACAAAGATAACTTTACATACGTAATAATTATTCAAAAAAGCGTTGGTATCAAACAAGAGCAATAAAAACGCTAATATTTACCATAGTTTGCTAATTTTAGTATTTAAAGCCAATATTTTATGAAAGATCTTGTAAACAGTTTCCCCGAGCAATTGCGTACTGCCGTAGAAATTAGCCTAAATTCCAATTTAAATATTGGGGATACAGAATTCCAAAATGTACTAATAAATGGGCTTGGAGGATCAGGAATAGGCGCAACAATCGTAGTTGGAATTGTTTCTGGAGATGCCAAAGTGCCCGTTTCTGTAAATAAATCATATGCTATTCCATCTTTCGTAAACAATAAAACTCTTGCAATCATTTGCTCATATTCTGGTAACACAGAAGAAACGATAGAGTCTTTTGAGAAATGCAAAGCTAAAGGAGCAGAAATTGTTTGCATAGCTTCTGGAGGTAAAATTCTGGAAATGGCTAAATCCAACAATATAAATTACATTGAAATTCCAGGAGGATATCCTCCAAGAGCTGCATTTGGACTTTCTTTTATTCAGTTACTAACTGTTTTTGAGAAATATAATTTGGTTACTGAGTCTTATGTCAGTAAAGTTTCAAATGCTTCAAAGTTATTAGTGGATAACAAAGAGTTTATTATTAAAATAGCGGAGGATGCCGCCAATAAATTATTAGGTAAAATTCCTGTAATATATAGCTCTTCTGAGAATGAGGGCGTAAGTATTCGCTTCCGACAACAGATTAACGAAAATTCAAAAATGCTATGCTGGCATCATGTTCTACCTGAAATGAATCATAACGAACTTGTAGGCTGGAGAACTAAAAATGAAGACTTGGCGGTGGTCATGTTAAAAAACGAAAGAGACTATATCCGTACTAAGGAACGAATGGCTTTTAGTCAAAATGTCTTTTCTAAATATACTTCTACCATTATCGAAATAGACGCTCTGGGATCTAATCAAATAGAAAATACAATTTACCTCATACATATTACAGACTGGATTTCTGTTTTACTTGCAGATAAGAAAAATATTGACGCTACTGAAGTCGGTGTAATTGTAGATCTTAAATCCAGATTATCAGAATTATAAATTATCTTTTGAGAGTATCTTATGCAGAAAGTATACTTCAAAGACCTGAGCACTGTGGATTATAAAGTAGCTTGGAAGTATCAAGAAAAGTTACACAAAGAATTAGTCGATAAAAAACTTAATGCCCGCGACTCAAGCACTCCAGAACCTATCCAGAATAAGCATTACCTCCTTTTTTGTGAGCACCCCCATGTATATACTATTGGTAAAAGTGGCGAGAAAAAAAATCTCTTACTTAACGAAAACCAACTTAAAGAGAAAGAAGCCACCTTTTATGAGATTAATCGAGGAGGAGATATCACCTATCATGGACCAGGACAAATAGTAGGGTACCCTATTCTCGATTTGGAAAATTTTTTTACAGACATCTCCAAATACATGCGATACTTGGAAGAAGCCATTATTCTTACACTTAAAGAATATGGTATAGAAGGTGATCGAAATCCAGGGTTTACTGGTGTTTGGCTCGACGTTGATAAACCACTTAAAACCAGAAAAATCGCGGCATTGGGTGTTAGATGTAGTAGATGGGTTACCCTTCATGGATTCGCATTTAACATTAATCCTGATCTAGATTATTTTGAAAATATTATACCCTGTGGAATTTCAGATAAGCAAGTAACTTCTTTGAAGGCTGAACTAGGTAAGGACGTTGACGTACAAGAAGTAAAGGAAAAGTTAAAACTCCATTTTTCAGAACTCTTCGAGATGAAGTTAATTAACTTTTAGAATAAGCACGAGTGAAATTTATTAGCAAAGTATTTTGGGGATTAATCTGCCTGCTGTTCGTCGTTAGCACTTTATTAATTCTTACCGGTAATTCTTACATATTCAAAGCAGTAGCGAACACATATTTACTTGGAAGATCCGGTCCGAGTATTGATGAGAAAGATATTTTTTCATCCAGAAAAATTGATAAAGGAGTCCATCAGCCCTGGGAAGAAAGTGCCAATATTAATAGCCAAGAAATCAATGAAAAATACTTGAAGGAATTCGACAAGTATGGGACGATAGCATTCTTAGTTATTAAAAAAGGAGAGATTATATCTGAACAGTATTGGGGAGAATACAATAATTCCTCTCTCACTAATTCTTTCTCGATAGCTAAAACGGTAGTTAGTATCTTAGTTGGGATAGCTATCAAAGAAGGGAATATTAGAAGTGTTGACGATCCGGTAGGAAAGTACCTCCCTGCTTACAATGAAGGTAAAAACAGCGAGCTTACAATCAGGCATCTACTCACCATGAGTTCAGGTATTAACTTCGATGAAGATTACACTAATCCATTTGCCTATCCAGCGAAAGCATATTACGGTAATGATCTACGCAAATTAACTGCCAACTATAGGGTTACTGAAGAGCCAGGCACGGTTTTCAAATACTTAAGTGGCAATACACAAATCTTACAACAAGTACTCAAAGAAGCAACTGGTATGGAAATTAGCCAATATGCATCTGAAAAATTATGGAAACCAATAGGAGCGGGTCAAGATGCATTTTGGAACCTAGATCATGAAGATGGCAACGAAAAAGCATACTGTTGTATATATTCTAACGTAAGAGATTTTGCTCGACTAGGTCAACTATATTTAAAGAAAGGAAAGTGGAATGGGAATCAGATTGTACCTCGGAAATATGCAATTCAATCTGTGGTTCCAGCTCAACTAATAGAGGAAGATGGTCCTCAAAATAATAGATATGGGTACAGCTGGTGGATGTTTAATTATAACGATCAAGACATTTTTTATGCTCGAGGTATTCTAGGACAGTATATTATTGTAATACCAGATGAAGAAATGGTAGTGGTAAGACTGGGCCATAAAAGATCTAAGGTTCCAGGAGCTAAACATCCCGCAGATGTTTTTACATACATCGATGCTGCCCTCACTCTAAAATAATTATGCTAAAAGATATACCCAAAAATAAAGTAGAAGACATTGCTCTTGCAATAGTTCTAGAAGAAGAAAACAAATGGACGGTGTTTCTAATCAACTTAAAAGATACACCGATAGAAGGTGTCTTGGTAGCCTCTAAAGGCTATGGGAAAAGAAAAGGCGAACAAGTAAAAACCTCTGTCTTAAGACATTCATTAGGAATAATGGAAGGGAATTCATTTAAACAAGTGGAACCGATTGATCCAAGTGTTCTTACCTTAACCAACGAGTACTGGGTAAGTTTTTTTGAGGGCACTAAAATGTTCGACAAGAAATATGTGATCTTACCTGAAAGTGCTATTTCAGATTACTTAATTGACATACCGCTAATTAATAAAAAGGGTATTCTATTAAAATAACTTTCCCATGTTAGATCACATAAATATCAAGAATGTCCTTTTCCTAGATATAGAAACTGTTCCAAGATATCCCAATTACACAGATGCACCAGAAGGTCTCCAAGAACTTTGGGCAAAAAAGACGAAATACGAACGAGAAGAACATCAAACTCCCGAAGACTATTTTGCTGAGAGGGCTGGTATAATAGCTGAGTTCGGTAAAATAATATGTATTTCTATTGGATTTTCCGCAAGTGGAAAACTTAGATTGAAATCGTTTTATGGCGACGACGAAAAAGAATTGCTATATAACTTCATCGAAATGATGGACCAGCATTATAGTCAGTCTAAATATATGCTTTGTGCACATAATGGGAAAGAATTCGACTTTCCATACATAGCAAGAAGAGCTCTAATTAACGGATTGAGATTACCCAAAATATTAGACATTGCAGGAAAAAAACCATGGGAAATAAATCATCTCGACACCATGGAGTTATGGAAATTCGGAGATTATAAAAACTATACATCCATTGCATTGCTAGCAAATGTTTTCGGCATCCCAACACCAAAAGACGACATCAATGGCAGCGACGTTGCTCGAGTTTATTGGAAGGATAAGGACCTCGATCGTATCGTGATTTACTGTCAAAAAGACGTCGTTACTGTTGCTCAATTATTGTTACGATACAAAGGGATGCCCCTTATTTTAGAAGAAGATATCATTATCCCAAATTAAACGTACAAACCTTTGGTTCTGAGTATGAAACTCAGCCCGGTTTGTGGTTCGACTGCTATCATTTGCTTTCCGGCAATTGATGAGCTACCTTTAATTATCACACGATATAAAGCATTTCATGGGTAAGCCCATTTTAGAAGTTAAAAACCTTTCTGTTGAATTTATAACGGAGGAAGAGACGACCCTAGCGGTTAACAATATATCGTTCAGCCTAAACAAAGGAGAAACTATCGGAATTGTTGGTGAGTCTGGATCTGGAAAATCAGTTACCTCGCTTAGCATCATGAACTTAGTCCAATCTCCTCCCGGGTTTATTTCGAATGGAGAAATAATCTATACCTCACCAGAACATGGAGAAGTGGATTTACTGCAACTCGATAAGAATGAAATAAGAAAATTCAGAGGAAACGAAATATCAATGATATTTCAAGAACCAATGACGTCTTTAAATCCTGTTTTTACATGTGGGCAACAGGTAGCGGAAGCTATAATGTTACATCAAAATATTGCCAAGGATAGAGCCAAAGCAAAAACCATAAAACTTTTTGAAGAAGTTAAGCTTCCTAGACCGGAAGCAATTTATAATTCATATCCTCATCAAATATCTGGTGGCCAAAAACAAAGGGTAATGATTGCAATGGCCATGTCGTGCGAACCATCTATTCTTATCGCCGACGAACCCACAACTGCACTAGATGTAACTGTACAAAAAACCATTCTGGACCTGATGCAGGATATAGAGTTTAAATACAATAAGAGCATCATTTTCATTACGCACGATCTTGGTGTAATTGCAGAATTAGCCGATAAAATTATAGTGATGTATAAGGGTTGCATTGTAGAACAAGGTAATGTTTGGAAAATATTTTCTGATCCTCAACATCCCTACACAAAGAGTTTATTATCGTGCCGGCCTTCTCTAAGAAATAATTTATCTCGGCTTCCTACCATCTCAAACTTTATGCAGTTTGATGAGAAAGGAAACATGGTGGAGATTAAAAAATCTGTAAAGGATACTAAACGAGCTTTTAGAGTAAATGAAGATGAGCGAGAAGAAAGATTGAAGAAAATGTATGAACAAGAGCCTGTAATGCGGGTGGAAAATGTGAGTACGTATTTTAAAGGTCCCAAGAATTTATTTAAAAAGGCTCCAACAATTAAAGCTGTTGATGACGTATCATTTGAAATTTATCCTGGTGAAACACTGGGGTTGGTAGGTGAATCTGGATGTGGAAAAACTACGCTTGGTCGTACCCTCTTAAAATTAATTGAACTCACACATGGTAAAATAATTTATAGAGGTCAGGATATAAATAAAATATCAAAAACTGAATTAAGGCACTTAAGAAAGAAAATTCAAATCATTTTTCAAGATCCTTATTCTTCTCTTAATCCTCGTGCGCTAATTGGCGATGCGATATTAGAACCAATGAAAGTCCATAATATTGGAAAGGATGACGAAGAAAGAAAAGCAAAAGTTTTTGAATTACTTAAAAAAGTAAACCTTAAAGAATCCCACTATTACCGGTACCCACATGAGTTCTCAGGAGGTCAACGGCAGCGTATTTGTATTGCCCGTGCATTAGCTCTTAAACCAGAATTTATTATTTGCGATGAGTCCGTAAGTGCACTCGATGTTTCTGTTCAAGCACAAGTTTTAAATCTATTAAACGATCTACAAGAGGAATTCAACTTCACTTATATCTTTATCTCCCATGATCTTTCGGTCGTTAAATTTATGTCCGATAGAATTATCGTAATGAACCAAGGTAAAATTGAAGAGATAGGAGATTCCAGAGAGATTTATGCTAATCCTAAATCAGAGTACACAAAGAAACTAATTCAAGCTATTCCTAAAGGAGAACTCGCCGACATTAAGGCAGCTGCTGTTTGGAAAGAAGTTCGAAGACAAAATCAGGTTCATTTAGAAAAACCTTAACGGTAAGATTAAATACTCATTTCGGGTATTTCACCTTCTATAATCAGGTTACCAGCTGTTACTGCTTGTATCTCCTCAACAGAAACCCCAGGAGCCCTCTCAATAAGTTTGAAACCATCTTTAGTAATATCCAAAACGGCAAGATTTGTCACTATCCTTTTAACACAGCCTAATCCAGTAATTGGTAAAGTACATTCTTTTAATAGCTTCGATTCTCCTTTCTTATTGGCGTGAATCATTGCAACGATAATATTCTCAGCGGAAGCCACCAGATCCATTGCACCTCCCATTCCTTTAACCATCTTCCCTGGGATCTTCCAGTTAGCGATATCTCCTTTCTCAGATACTTCCATTGCACCGAGAACGGTAAGTTGCACATGCTGTCCTCTAATCATTGCAAAACTGGTTGCGGAGTCGAAATATGCTGCACCGTCTAAAGCTGTTATTGTTTGTTTTCCTGCATTAATTAAGTCTGCATCTTCATCGCCATCAAAAGGAAATGACCCCATTCCCAAAATACCATTCTCTGATTGGAACTCAACTTCAATATCTTGAGGGATATAATTTGCAACTAATGTAGGAATACCGATACCTAAGTTTACATAATATCCATTGCGTAGCTCTTGCGCTATTCGTTGTGCAATTTGATTCTTATCTAAAGCCATAATCGATTAATCCCTATTTCGTACTGTTCGTTGCTCTATTCTTTTCTCATAGATTTCCCCTTGAAAAATACGTTGAACAAATATTCCGGGGGTATGAATTTGGTTTGGCTCTAGTTCTCCAAGCGGTACCATATGCTCTACTTCCGCAATTGTTATCTTACCCGCCATAGCCATTAGAGGGTTAAAATTTCTGGCGGTAGCCTTATATATTAAGTTTCCTGCTGAATCTCCTTTCCAAGCCTTTACAATAGCAAAATCGGCAGTTAATGCTATCTCTAAAATATGTGGTTTGCCATTAAAGTCTCTTACCTCTTTACCGATACCCACCTCAGTACCATATCCTGCAGGTGTATAAAATGCTGGTATGCCCGCTCCACCTGCTCTACATCTTTCTGCTAAACTTCCCTGAGGAATAAGATCTACAATTAACTCTTTACTGAGCATTTGTCTTTCAAACTCTTCATTCTCGCCGACGTAAGAAGAGATCATTTTTTTAATTTGCCTTTTCCTGAGTAAAAGACCTAATCCAAAATCATCAACACCGGCATTATTTGAAATACAAGTGAGGCCAGTAATATCAGTTGCAGCTAACGCATTAATACAGTTTTCAGGAATCCCGCATAAACCAAATCCGCCAAGCATCAACGTCATATTATCCGTTATGCCGGCTATAGCCTCTTGAACGTCTTTTACAGATTTATCCATTTAGTTATTGTCTAAAAATCTAGAAAATCATTTCCTACACTTCCACCTTTTACCTTATCACAATCTAATTCAATAGTAATACCTCCTTCGGGAATTTCGAAATCCCCTTGACTAATATTAAGAGTAGAATCTTCATATACTTTATGCATGTAATAAGCCCAAATAGGTAGCGCCATATTAGCACCCTGCCCTAACGATAGCCTATCGAAGTGAACACTTCTGTCCTCTGCTCCAACCCATACACCAGATACTAGGTCAGGTGTGATACCCATAAACCATCCATCCGATTGATTTTGGGTAGTACCCGTTTTAGCTGCAATCGGGTTTCTAAATCCGGTATAAGGTCTCTTTTTATTTGGCTTACTTCTTAATCGCATGGCACTACCGAGAGTTTTCCCTTTGTGTTCGTTGTACACACCATCTACAACCCCTTTCATTAAACTGGTCATTACATATGCTCCGGTCTCACTCATCACTTCTCTTTTTTCAGGTCTAAAACTTGCATCATCAATTACATTCCCATGCTTGTCTTCTACTCGAATTATGAAAGTTGGTTCGATCCAAACTCCTTTATTTGCGAAAGTGCTATTTGCACCAACCATTTCATATACCGATATATCAGACGTACCCAAACAAAGCGATGGAACAGTATCCATTTTACTGGTTACTCCCATGTCTTGTGCTCTCTTCACAACCGCTCTTGGTCCAAATTGTTTCATAATCCAAGAGGTAATAGTATTAACCGAATTGGCCAATCCATACTTTAAAGACATCATACCTCCATACTCACCACCGGCATTTCTAGGCGACCAATCTGGTTGTCCTGCTGGCATATCGAAGAAAACTTGAACATTAGGGATCTCTTTACAAGGTGACAAGCCAGCCTCTATAGCCAAGCTATATACAAAAGGTTTAAATGTTGATCCCACTTGTCTTTTACCCAATTTAACGTGATCGTATTTAAAATGCTTGTAATTAATTCCACCCACCCAAGCCTTAATATATCCGGTATGTGGATCCATCGACATAAAGCCTGTTTGAAGAAAATACTTGTAATACCGAATCGAATCCAGGGGAGTCATAACTGTATCAATATCCCCTTTCCAAGAAAAAACTCTCATTTCAGTAGGGGTATCAAAATTGATAATGATGCTATCCATCGACATTCCTCTTTTGCGTAGCAGTCTATATCGTTCCGATCTTTTCATCCCTTGTGTCATTATTTTTTTAACCTGCTTATCGGTTACTTTTCTTTCAAAAGGAGGGTTTGACTTCTTCGAACAAGAATGATAAAATGCATCTTGCAAATAATTACCGATATGCTCTCTAACTGCGTACTCAGCATATTCCTGCATTTTTGAATTGATGGTTGTGTAGATTTTTAAACCATCGGTATACAAATTATAATTATCTCCGTTTGGTTTCTGATGTGCCTTGCACCATTTTTTCATTTTTGCACGCAAGACCTCTCTAAAGTATGGTGCTAATCCTTCATTATGGTCAACCCGTTTGTAAGATAATTTTAGAGGAATCATCCTCAAAGAATCATACTCCTGTTGCGTAATAACTAAATTCTTCTTCATTTGAGATAACACAATATTTCGTCTAAACTCGGTAGTGTCTCTTCGTCTTAAAGGATTAAAAAGAGAAGGGTTCTTAAGCATACCAACAAATGTTGCCGCCTCTTCAATTTTAAGAGAATCGGGTGTTGTACTAAAATAAACACGTGCAGCAGATTTTATTCCCACCGCATTATTTACAAAATCAACTTTGTTGAAGTACATTGCTACAATTTCTTGCTTTGTATAATATCGCTCCAATTGCGCTGCGATAATCCATTCTTTTAATTTTTGGAGAACCCTTTTATAACCCGTATCTCTTTTATGAAAAGTTAATTTCGAAAGTTGTTGTGTAACAGTACTTGCCCCACCTTTTTTACCCATGTAAAAAATAGCCCTTGCTAATCCTTGAAAATCAATCCCAGAATGTTCTAAAAACCGTACATCCTCTGTAGCAATTAAGGCATTTATTAAATTCGGACTCATTTCATCGAACTTCACATTCGATCTGTTTTCAAAGTAGTAAGTTCCTAAAATTTCCTGATCCGAAGAGTAGATTTCTGTTGCAAGATTTATTTTAGGGTTCTCTAATTCCTCTATTTTAGGAAGGTCTCCAAATAATCCTAAGGAGATTGAATAAAACAAACCGGCAATTCCAAAGATCGATCCCAGTCCAAAAAACCAGAGCCAAACGACTAAGCTTTTTTTCTTTTTTTTCTTTTGTTTACTCATTAATCTTTTCTAATCTAAAACCTATATCTACGATCTCTTCTAAATTATCTTCTCGCATTGCGTGCTGCACTTCAAAAGTATATAGCCCTGCATAAGGGAATCGAATAGCCTGTCGGTATAACTGTCTTAGATGAAATATATTTCCAATTCCTTCACCCTTCCATTTACCATTTTTTTCTGCAAGCGTAATTTCAACCGTATCCTTTATCATGCTTCCAAGTGGTGAAATCGCTTTTACAAAAAGAAATAAATTACTGTATGCATACCCTCCTTGATTTCTAATATTTATGGAAAGATTGTGCTCTACAATGGTATCTTGAATATCTATCTGGAAAATTAATGTAGAATCCTTATTCCAAATACCTTCGGCTATCTCAATGTTATTTTCATACACTCTATTCGAATCGCATCCAATTATGCCAATGCAAATAAATAACCCAACTATTCTAAAAAGATATTGCCCCGTACTCATACTTTTCATTTAAGGATATGATGCTCCATTTATAAACCCGCTGTTTAAAATTAAATTTCTTTTTCTGATTTAATCCCCAACTTAATAATTAGTTATGCCGCCTGTTTTGTTCTTAACAACTTTGTTAACTTCAAGGATAAGTCTAATAACATCACTTTCGGGTTGGCATTTCTTTCCACATCGGAATATGCTTTACTAAACATCGACGACATTTTACCTGCATTTATCTCATTTATGAAGGGTGAGAATTTCTCTGCGAATCCTTTTTCTTTCTCTTCTAAATTCACCAACTGCTTCTCATAATTCATTATCAGACTCTCTCTAGTCATCTTTAAGCTGTATAATAAGAAGCTCTTCTGACGCTCCCTTCCTATTGTCGACATCAATTCTGTCCAAGCAATGATTTCCGGAACCTTAGCGCCATAGCAGAGTCTCATCCAATCAATAAATGAATCGGTATTTATATTCTCAACTTCATTATTAGCGAGTCTAATAGCATCCAAAACATTCCCTTTTGAAAAACTAATGTTGCCCTTTGCTGCATTTTCATCCAACCCAAACTCATTAGATAAATACTTAATCATTGAATCATCATCAACCGCATTTATATTAATTATCTGCGTTCGGGAATAAATCGTAGGCAAAATACTGTCTGCCTTCTCGGTTAAAAGAATAAACAAAGTGTTCGCAAGAGGCTCTTCGATAATTTTCAATAATTTATTCGAAGCAGATGCATTCATTCGATCGGCATGCCAAATTATCATAATCTTGAACTCCGATTCAAAACTTTTTAGACTCAGCTTTCGAATAATATCCTCCGCCTCAAATTTACCTATGGCCAGCTGTTTATTCTGTGTGCCAATCGCATCGATCCACATATCAATATTCAGATAAGCGTTTGAACAAACAGATTCTCGCCACGTTTCTAAAAACTTATTACTAATAGGATCTTTCGTTACGCTTTTTGTAGTTGCTACTGGAAAAGCAAAATTAAGATCTGGATGAGCTAGTTTTGAAATTTTAACACAAGAAGGACAAATCCCACAAGAATCATTTTCTTGTTTATCGGTACAGGATATAAATTGTGCGTATGCAATAGCAAGAGCCAGTTTTCCAGATCCGGAAGGACCTTCAAACATTTGTGCATGGGCTATTTGCTTAGAATTAACAGACCCTATTAATCTATTCTTTATTTGTTGCTGCCCAATAATGTCGCTAAACTTCATGCTAAATATCTTGATTCAAAGTTAGTTAATAATGGGTTGATTTTTAATGCTAATAATGGTTGGTTCATCAAAGAATTACAAATAGATTTACGTACATGAATACAATAGACAGCCTTAGTTTTTCTGGACTGAAAGCCATAGTTAGAGTAGACTTTAATGTACCTCTAGACAGTAATTTTAAAGTAACTGATGACACTCGGCTTCGAGGAGCGATTCCGACTATTAAAAAGATTGTGGCTGATGGAGGTATTGTGATTTTAATGTCTCACTTAGGCAGACCTAAAAATGGTCCAGAGAACAAGTTTTCATTACAACATATTCTCAAACATCTTTCTAATTTATTAAATCAGGATATAAAATTTGTTGATGACTGTATTGGAGAAAAGGTTGACGTTGCTATTGACCGTTTATCTGAAGGAGATATTTTACTCTTGGAAAACTTACGTTTCTATCCAGAAGAGAAAAACGGTGATATAGACTTTGCAAGAAAATTAGCGAACCATGCAGACATTTATGTAAACGATGCATTCGGGACAGCCCATAGAGAACATGCTAGTACAGCTGTTATCGCACAATTTTTTGAAAACAAAAAAGTATTTGGCGCTCTTATGACAAAGGAGATCACCAACTTAAACATTCTTGAAGAAAATGCAAAAAAACCATATACAGCCATTGTAGGTGGCGCAAAAATTAGCGGTAAAATCGATATTCTAAATGAGCTAATGGCAAAGACGACCAATATCATTATTGGAGGTGGAATGGCATTTACTTTCATAAAAGCAATGGGAGGAAAAATTGGAGATTCACTTGTGGAAGAAGACAAACTTGAATTAGCTCTTGACGTTTTGGTCAAAGCGAAAAAGTTAGGTGTAAATATCTTTTTACCGGAAGATGCCACATTAGCAGATTCGTTCAGCAATGAGGCAAACACAAGTTATTCTAAAATCGACGAAATTCCCGATGGTTGGATGGGATTGGATCTTGGAGAAAAGAGCATCGAAACATTTAAAAAAGTAATTGCCGATTCGAAAACAATATTATGGAATGGGCCAATGGGGGTATTTGAATTCTCAAACTTCGCCAATGGAACTAAAGAAATAGCTTATGCAATTGCCGGTTCTACTTCCAATAATGCGTATTCATTAGTTGGAGGAGGAGATTCCGTTGCAGCAATAAATTATTTTAATCTAGAAGATAAAATCAGTTATGTCTCTACTGGGGGCGGTGCTCTTTTAGAATATATTGAAGGAAAGGAATTACCGGGTATAAAGGCAATTCTTAAGTAATCACTTCTCCCTCTTCCAAAGGAGGATCTTCCGATCTATTTTTAGTTAATTCCTGTATAAAAGGTATAGCCATTTGAACAAAGTTCACCATCGGCATGTAAAGCCTAGATTGTGCCTTGAATTCTTCATCCAAAAACTGAGTACGCTTATCTAAGGCGTGCATCACAAATACGATGAGACTTACTATCAATCCCATCTTTAGGGCTGCGAAAATTGATCCTAAGAGATTATTTGCAAACCCTAAAAAGATCATCTTCACAAATCCTTCTATAAATTTAGCTATGAGATGTACACCAATAATCACAACAACAAGAAGACATATAAATCCTACTATTTCATTATAATCTGTATCCAATCCAACTGTCCTTAACTGGTTTCCTGCATAACCAGAATACTTCAATCCAACTATAACACCTAAAAAAAGGGCAATCAAAGAAGCTACTTCTATTATCAATCCCTTCCTGTATCCCTTTACAAGGGCCAATACAATTGGTATAATTAATACGATGTCGAACAGGTTATTCATACGATTGCAAAATTCGACAATTTATTCTTACTCTCTTCACTTCCTTTTCCAATTCCTTACATTTAAGAATCATCTAGATAAAGAAGACTGACCAAATAAATCAATTAGAGAACTCAATCATTATATACTTCGAAAAGTAATACTTTTGTGAAGTAAAAATTATCGCCATGAAAGCAAGAAATATTATTGCCATACTTGTATTCCTATCTGGGATTATATTGAGCCTTTCCTCTTTTTCGCAGGAAGAAAAACCGCAAACGAAAATTCTTATTACTACGAGCATGGGAGATATTACCATTATTCTTTTCGATGACACCAAACTTCATCGAAAAAATTTTATGATGCTCGTTAAAAGTGGGCAATTCAACGGATCCATTTTTCACAGAGTTATCGAGACTTTTATGGTACAAGGTGGTGAACTTAAAAACCCTAGAGGACCTTTAAAAACAATACCGGCTGAAATTAAACCTCACTATGTTCATACAAAAGGAATGCTGAGTGCAGCGAGACAAGGTGATAGGGTTAACCCAATGAAAGAGTCGTCAGGGTCTCAATTTTACATTGTTCACGGCAAGAAATATAGAAACGCAGATTTAGCCAACATCACAAAAAGTTCTGGTTTCCCTTATACAGCGGAGCAAAAGAAAGAGTACATGGAAAAAGGAGGCACGCCTCAATTGGATGGCGATTACACGGTTTTCGGTCAAGTAATAGAAGGTCTTGATGTGGTAGACAAAATAGCCGCTGTTAGAACAGGATACGGAGATAAGCCTTTAGTTGATGTTACAATGAGAATGAAAATAATAGAGGAATAGATGAAAGAAAAAATCGACTCATTTATAGAAGAAATCGAAGCGTTCGCTTCAAACGATGCTCAAAAAATTGAAGAGTTTAGAATTAAATTCTTAGGTAAGAAAGGCGCAGTAGCCGATTTGTTTAACGATTTCAAATCTATTGCAAAAGAAGATCGAAAGGATATTGGCATTGCTCTTAACGAGTTGAAAAATAAAGCGAAAGCAAAAATTGACGGTTTAAAATCTTCTACCTCTGTAAAAGGAAATACTACTTCTACAGAAGAAGACTTTACAATGCCTGGATATCCAAGTGAACTTGGCAGTCGACATCCTCTATCTATTGTTAGAAATCAGATAATTGACATATTCTCCAAAATGGGTTTCACCCTTTCGTACGGCCCAGAAATCGAAGACGATTGGCATAACTTCAGTGCGTTAAACTTTCCCGAAGAACATCCGGCTAGAGATATGCAGGATACTTTCTTCATCCAAAATAAACCAGGTGGTACACCAGAAGAACAAATTGCTCTTAGAACCCATACATCTTCTGTTCAGGTTAGAGTAATGGAAAATGGCAAACCCCCTATTCGAACTATCTCACCGGGTCGAGTATTCCGTAACGAAGCTATTTCGGCAAGAGCTCACTGCATCTTTCATCAAGTAGAAGGTTTATATATTGATAAGAACGTTTCGTTCGCCGATTTGAAACAAACTCTTTTGCATTTCTCTAGAGAGATGTTTGGAGCAGATACTAAAATTAGATTTAGGCCTTCTTACTTTCCATTTACAGAACCAAGTGCTGAGATGGACATCTCATGCAACATATGCAGTGGAAGTGGATGCAATATTTGCAAATACTCTGGATGGGTGGAGATATTAGGATGTGGAATGGTAGATCCAAACGTATTGGAAAATTGCGGAATTGATTCTAAAGAATATACCGGATTTGCATTCGGAATGGGCATCGAACGTATTACGATGCTCAAGTTTCAAATAGATGATTTACGATTGTTCTTCGAGAACGACGCCAGGTTCTTAGATCAATTTAAAGCTGCTCGATAGCCTTATTTAACTTCCGTTATCTTAAGCATATTTGCTTGTAACCTGTCTTTGATCGGCATACTTGCTACGTTAATCAACAAGTCGTCTTTCTTAATGTGTTTGTCTTTCTTCAACACCTTGACAATATCTTCAATTGTATCATCCGTGCTTACAAATCCATCATAGTAGTAACCCGTAACACCCCAAACTAAACTCAAGGTATTTAATAAAGAATGGTTACTTGTAAAAGCAAATATTCTTGACTTAGGTCTAAATCCTGCGATTTTATAGGCTGTATAACCAGAAACCGTCATGGTTACAATTCCACTTGCACCTATTCTATCTGAAAGCGTACATGCATTGTAACTAATATTGTCGGCTATCATACGATCTTTACTTGTAGAGAAAGTATAAGCTTTATTATAAATATTCTCATACGCCTCAACATTCGCAATAATTCTATGCATTGCCTTAATTACCGTAGTTGGGTGTTTTCCAACCGAAGTTTCTCCACTAAGCATTAAAGCATCCGCACCATCCATGCATGAATTAGCAACATCATTTACTTCTGCTCTTGTTGGAGTTACATTATCAATCATGCTCTCCATCATTTGTGTTGCAACAATAATTGGTCGAGAAGCCTTTAAACATTCCGATACAAGAAGCTTCTGAACCAATGGTACATCCTCCATAGGAATTTCCACACCTAAATCTCCACGAGCAACCATTACTGCATCTGTTGCCTTAATGATATCTTTCATGTTAAGAATAGCCTCTGGCTTTTCCATCTTAGCAACCACACGAGCTGTGCTTCCCGATTTAGCTATTATTGCTTTCAATTGTTTAATGTCAGATGCCTTTCTAACAAAAGAAAGTCCCATCCATTCCACATTATGCTTAAGAGCAAAATCTAAATCTTCTTTATCCTTTTTAGTAAGACAAGGCAAGGACACCTTTGTATCTGGAAGATTAACACCTTTTTTTGAGGATAATGTTCCACCCGCAATAATCTTTGTGCTTACCTCTGACTTTCTATCCGTACTTATAACCTCAAGAATTAACTTTCCGTCGTCTAGTAAAACTTTTTGTTTTGCTTTAACATCTTTTGGAAATTGCGGATAAGTGATATATACTTTCTTAGATGTACCTATACATTTTTTAGTTGTTATTATTAGCGTCTTCCCATTAACAATCTGAACTCCATTATTTTCAACCTCACCAATTCTTAACTTCGGTCCTTGTAAATCTGCAAGCAATGCGGTGTGAACATGCATTTCTTTGTTGATAGACTTAACATGATTTATTACCTCTAAGTGATCCTCATGCGAACCATGTGAAAAGTTAATTCTACACACATTCACTCCAGATTTGATTAAATCTTTTAGTGCTTTTCTAGAAGATGATGCTGGCCCGATGGTAGCAATAATTTTTGTTCTATTTGGTGATTTCATGGTCGTATTATATCAATAAATTATTTTTCGACTTCAGAGAAGTTGGGTCAAGCGAATACGCTGTAAGAACCACATCAATCTTCTTTAGTCTTTTTATCATCTCTTCTACCTCGTCAAAATATCCTTTTACCAAAACAAAGTAATCTGCTTGCTTTTGTTCTGGTATTAAATAACCCAATCCTGATCTATTCTCGATCAAATGGACTGTACAATGTCTTAATTCGTCGTCGTAAATGTAGAGCGAGTAACTGATATCTTCATTTCTGTTTTTAATTAAGATATCCTCTTCTCGCTTTAAATTAAACTTAAACTCTTTATTAATCGACCAGCAAATTTTATAGTCCTTTGCATGGCAGCTAATAGCAATTAGTGCAAAATCAAAATCATCTTCTGTTTCAAGCACTAATTTTTTCATCCGGCCTAGTATTTACCAAGTATATAATAAACTAGAACGTGTTAAAATTAACTCGTTTCTAGCTATCAAACTTTTTGAAAATGATTGAGCCATTATGGCCTCCAAATCCGAATGTATTACTCAAGCAATACTTCACATCTCTTTTCTGAGATTTATTTGGAGTAAGGTTAAGTTTACTATCGATTGCTGGATCTAGATTGTCCAAATTAATTGTTGGAAGTATAATTCCCTTTTCTATAGCCATCAACGAACCTATCGCCTCGATAGCACCTGTACCACCTAATAAGTGACCAGTCATCGATTTAGATGAACTAATATTAAGATCGTAAACATGCTCGCCAAATACGTCTACTATTGCTTTCAATTCTGCAATATCACCCAAAGGTGTAGAGGTACCATGCGTATTCACGTAATCAATATCTTCCGGAGTTAAGTGCGCATCATCCAACGCATTTAAAATAACATTTTTCGCTCCTAGTCCTTCTGGATGTGGTGCTGTAATGTGATGTGCATCAGCAGTCATTCCTCCACCAACAACTTCAGCATAAATTTTTGCTCCCCTTGCTTCTGCGTGCTCTAGGTCCTCTAATATTAATGAACCAGCGCCTTCTCCTAAGACAAAACCATCTCGATCTGCATCATATGGTCTAGAAGCTGCTTTAGGATCATCATTACGAGTCGATAATGCTCTTGAAGCATTAAACCCAGCAACACCTGGCATTGAGATAGGTGATTCTGATCCTCCCGTTATAATTGCATCTGCTTTTCCTAAACGGATATAATTAAATGAATCGATTATTGCATGCGTTGAAGATGCACAAGCTGAAACCGTAGCATAGTTTAATCCTCTAAAACCGTATCTAATTGAGATATGCCCTGCAGCGATATCTGGAATCATCTTCGGAACAAAGAATGGATTAAACCTTGGTGTACCATCTCCTTTCGCAAAATCGACACACTCGTCGAAGAAAGATCTCATTCCACCGATACCTGAACCCCATATAACTCCCATTCTATCCAAGTTCACCTTATCAAGGTTAAAACCTGCATCTTGCATGCTCTCTTCTGCTGCAACAAGTGCAAAATTAGAGAACATATCCATTTTTCTCGCCTCTTTCCTGTCGAGATGATCATGGATATCAAAGTTCTTTAATTCGCACGCGAATTGTGTCTTGAACTTTGAAGCATCAAAATTTGTTATGGGTCCAGCGCCACTTACACCGTCCTCTAATCCTTTCCAGAACTCAGGTACCGTATTCCCAATAGGGGTAAGTGCACCTAAACCGGTAATAACTACCCTTTTTAGTTGCATCTAGTAAATGTGAGTGGTATTATTTAGCGTTCTTCTCAATAT
>JABSPR010000104.1 GCA_013214975.1 Flavobacteriales bacterium | reverse complement strand
AAGAACAGTTGCATGAAATACAGCCTGATTTGAAAGAGGCAATAACAAAGGTGCAAGCCTACTTCGACTATGAGTATTCTACCGAATATCTTTTTGCCAATGCGAAGGAGATTCAACGCAACTTGCCTACACTTGATAATTCGAACTGGTATGGAAAAGAAGACGTTTTTGATCTTGGCAGGGAAAGAGATGAAGTGCCTTATAATTCATTATTTGTAGAGAATTACGTTCGTATTTATGAGTTAAACAAGGATAGTTTGATAGTGATAAATGGGGTAAACAGCGAGATTACCATTTCTTCAGAGAATAAAAAGGACATTGTGATTCATGGAAATTCTAAGACAACTTTTAAAGGCAATTCAACGGATAATTATTTTGTCGTAGTAGACAGTAACACCATTCGGTTGCCAGTTATTCCGTGGGTTTCTGTTTATTAATATACTGAATGCCAATAATTATTAAGCCTAATTATTACTTTTGAGAGAACATAAACCAAACCATAACTATCATGATCAAATTATTAATTGCTATTAGCCTATTATTTTCATCCGTTGCAAGCGCTAGTGTTGCATATACCTTAACGTATTCGCTAGCAAGAAACATTAACGACAACAGTCTTCAATTTGTATCCCTTGATTTGCAAGGCAGTTACGAATCTTTGATTAAAACGTATCAGCCTTCAGAACTAGATGATTTCAATCCTGATATCGTAACATTCGATACTGATAACAATCTTTTCATTACAGAAGGTTATATAAACGGTAACGCATACATAATTGGCATTAATGCCGAAACAGGAAATGTTGATTATTCGTTCGCTTCTTCGACGTACGAATATTTTAGCGTAGAATCGGTGGATGGGAAATTGTACAGTTTAACAGTGCCATATGTTGGAGGCGGAATAACACTCGTAGAGCTTGATTTGGTTAATAGTATAGAAACCTTAATTAAAGCTTACGCAGGAACCGAAATAGATAATTATTTTTCAAATTCAACCACTTTCGATTACACCAATAAACAGTTCATTACGCTTGCCGAGAACTCAATAGAATCCTCTGATTTTATTGCTGCCATAGACATTACAGATGGAATGATTACCAGTACATACATTTCATCGACCTTCGAGATATTTAGTCTAGAATATTATTCGGGTCAAATTTATTCTTTAGTAAGGCCTTTTGGCGGAGGTGATATTTCGTTAGTAGCATACGATTTAACGAACAGTTCCGAAGCAATCATTGCATCTTATACATCCACAATATTTAGTGACTACGACCCTAGCATGGTAACTTTTGATTTAATTAATAATTCCTACGTTGTAAAAGGAAATACCGATGTGAATGATAAAATTTTGGGAATCGATATTAACAACGGAGTAATCAACCTTCAGTATAAATCTACCTTAGTTAACATGTATTCTATAGAAGCGGTAATGGTTATTGAAGCGGGAATTAGTGACGATAAAACATCTAGTTCGATCTCCTTATTTCCAAATCCAGCTTCAGACATGGTTAATATTTTAGGCGGTTCATCTATATCTTCTATAGATATTTTTGACATACTTGGCAACAACGTAAAATCAATTGTTGGCCCAACTAGCCAGTTAGGAATCAGCGATCTATCTTCTGGAATATACCTAGTTCGAATAACCGATAAGGGCACCAAGTCTACGCACAAACTTGCAGTGGAGTAGGTCATTTCCTATGTTCTCACGTTAAGAGTTTCATGGAGCTAATCAGGGTAGCCTACTCGTTTAGGGTACTTTAATCGAAATGATCAACAAATCACTTTTAATTTTATTCTTTCTCATAAACTGGCAAATTTCTTACTCCCAAGTTTGGGTAGAACCAGGAGCGACCTGGCATTTTGACTGGACAGGTCTTTCTGAAGGAGGATTCATTAAAACAACTTACGATAACGATACAGTGATTGAAGGGATAAATTGCCAAATGTTGCACTCTTATAGGTTTACATTTTTTGCAACAATGAACGATGACATTATTTTTATAGATAGCTCTCTTCAGGAAACTAACTACACATTTGTTTCGGGAGACACTGTATTCTATTATCGCAACGACCAATTCTTTATCCTTTATAATTTCGGAGCTCAAATAGGTGATTCATGGATGGTTTCTAATAATAGTGACTGGGACTATTATTGTGACAACAACTCATATGTTTATGTCACCGATACAGGAACGGTAACTATCAATGGACTTAGCCTTAGAACAATAACCTTGGAGCCAGATTCGAACGCCGGAATAGGCTTTCAAGGTACTGCGGTAGAAAAGTTTGGGATTGGATATGGCAATACGAGTAATTATGTCGAATTCCTTTATCCTTTTCCAAGAGCTGTTCAATGTTCAGCATTAACAGAAACAGGGAGTATTATTGAATGGTATAGATATAAATTTAAATGCTTCGAGGATGAAGGTTTTGAACTCTACAATCCTTCTGGAGAAGACTGTCAATATCACCTAACACAAGATATTCCTGAATTTACCGGTGGGAAACCCAAATTAGACGTGTACGGTTATCAAAATATCATGTTTTTTAAAGGAAACGGTTACGCTGAAGTCTATAGCTTAACAGGACAGAAATTGAGTCATATTCCAGTAGAAGGAGAGACATCCATTTCCTTTAATAAAGGCTACTATCTTGTTAAAATTATCACCGATGACCGTGAGTTCGTCAAGAAAATAATTTTGAGGGGGTAAATTTTAACCATTATTGGGATATATTACACAATGAAGTTCAGCATATTACTTACATCGCTTTTAATTATAGCCCGTTTAACGCAAGCACAAGAGTACGTTCCTTTTCCAGACTCGAATGCCGTTTGGTCTGTGAATACCGATAAATTCTACGTTTCTGGAGATACAGTTATCGAAGGACTACAGTATAAAAAGTACTTCAGAACGCTAGAAGACTCATCCCTACAGGTTCTAAATGGCACCTACTATGCTGCTCTCAGAGAAGATGAATCCAAAAGAATATGGGCTATAAAATTCGACTCTATTGCCCCTCTTTTACTATATGATTTTTCAGTTAACGTCAATGATACAATTACAATATACCCTTTAGAGGATGTCTTCAATAATATTCCTGATTCACTTGAAATAGTTATTTTGGATATTGATTCGGTT
>JABSPR010000103.1 GCA_013214975.1 Flavobacteriales bacterium | reverse complement strand
TAAGTATTTAGTAAGCTCCTCAGACATCCTTTTGGTAAGCGTAGTAATTAAAACTCGCTCGTCTAGTTCAATTATTTTGGCTATCTCTTCAAGTAGATCGTCGATTTGATTTGTGCTCGGCCTTACTTCAATCTCAGGATCGAGTAGGCCAGTAGGTCGGATTACTTGTTCTACAATTACACCTTCAGATTGCTCCAATTCGTAATCGGCTGGTGTAGCACTTACATAAACCGTCTGTGGAATTATGGCTTGAAACTCTTCAAACTTTAATGGCCGATTGTCCATAGCAGATGGAAGCCTAAAGCCATACTCAACTAAGTTCAGTTTTCGTGATCTGTCGCCGCCGTACATGGCATGAATTTGAGATACGGTAACGTGGCTCTCGTCAATTACCATAACGAAATCATCTGGAAAGTAATCAATAAGGCAAAAGGGGCGCGTGTTTGCTTCTCGACCATCGAAATATCTGGAGTAGTTTTCTATGCCAGAACAGTAGCCTAGTTCTCGCATCATCTCCAGATCGTAAGTTACTTTTTGCTCGAGTCTTTTTGCTTCAAGGCCTTTTCCTATTTCTTTGAAGTACTCAACTTGAGCCATCATGTCGTCTTGGATTTCTTTAATAGCTCCTTGTAAAGTGTCTTTACTTGTCATGAAGATATTCGCCGGATAGATAGTCATTTCCTCCAAATTCTCAGTCACCTTATTGCTGATGAATTCAAAAGACATGAGCTCTTCAATCTCGTCCCCAAAAAATACAATACGATAGCAGTAATCAGCATATGCCGGAAATACGTCAACTACATCTCCTTTAACTCTAAACGAACCTCGACTAAGTTCCATCTCGGTTCTAGAATACATACTGCTCACTAAAGCATGCAATAAACCATTTCGACTAATTTGCTGACCGACTTTAAGAATGACTTTATTCTCGTTAAAATCTTTTGGATTTCCAATACCATAAATACACGATACAGAAGAAATAACGATTAAATCTTTACGTCCAGATAAGAGAGAAGAAGTGGTGCTTAGTCTTAGCTTTTCGATTTCTTCGTTGATAGATAAATCTTTCTCTATATATGTATCGGTTACTGGTAAATATGCTTCGGGCTGATAGTAGTCGTAATAAGAAACGAAATACTCTACTGCATTTTCCGGAAAGAACTGTTTGAATTCACCGTATAGCTGTGCTGCTAAAGTCTTGTTATGACTAAGTATTAGCGTTGGCCGGCCAACCTCTTGGATCATATTGGCTACAGTAAATGTCTTACCACTTCCAGTAACTCCAAGCAAAGTTTGCGCACGAGCATTGTTGTTGATGCCTTCAACCAATTGCTTAATTGCTTGTGGTTGATCTCCTGTAGGTTTGTATTCGGATGTGATTTGGAAGTCCATATAGATCGCGTAAACTTTCTATATCAAAGGTAGCCTAAACTAACTCAGGAGTTCCATATCTCCCAAGCTTTTTCTGCTTGAAGGTGGAGCATTTTGAGACCGTTTATTACGGTTGATCCTCTCTTGATTCCTTCCTTTAGAAATTGGGTCTCAAGTGGATTATATACCAAATCAAATAATACGTGCGTAGGGGTTAATCCTTCGTAAGAAATATCTGGTGATTCATTTACATTAGGATACATCCCAATTGGGGATGAGTTTACCACGATCTGATAATTGCCAAGAAGCTCTTTGGTTACTTCCGTGTAAGCAATTGTCTTATCATCCTTTGGGCTTCTTGACACAAATGTGGTTTTAATTCCCATGTTATTCAATGAGAACTCAACAGCTTTCGAGGCTCCTCCTGTTCCGAGAATAAGCGCGTTGGCCTCGCTCTGTACAAATGCATTAATAGAGTTTTGGAATCCATATACATCTGTATTGTATCCTTTTAGATGTGTTCTGCTATCTTTAGTTGATGCTACAATTGTATTGACAGCCCCGGCTTCCTTTGCAATTGGATCTAACTCATCCAAGTATTGCATCACTACTTCCTTATAAGGTATAGTAACGTTGAGCCCAACGAGATTAGGTGTGTTTCTTATTAAGTCTGGAAAGGCACTAATATCTTCAATAGGATATAATTCGTAATGGCAATCAGATATGTTCTCTTTTTTGAATTTCTCCGTGAAGTAGTTTTTAGAAAAAGAGTGGGAAAGCGGAAAACCGATTAGTCCGAATTGTTTCATGGCTTATTTGTTTGATAATTTCTCCATTAAGAAGATGGTCACACATCCTGCGATCATTAAGCCAATGGCAATAGAAACTTCCATGTTTAGAGATTCAGGTATAAACCATTCGTAGCTCGACTGAACTGGTTTACCTTTTCTTAATATTAATTCTCCTGTCGTGTCGGTTAAGAAAACTTCGTTTTTCCATGGCCATAGAATTAAAAGAGACCCTAGGATAAATCCACTAAGCAAGGAGATGGTGGCATCTTTAAATTTGGAAAATAACCAAGATAATACATGTGAAAATACAAGTAGTCCGACAATGCATCCAGCGCCAACAGGAATAATTACTTTAAGGTTAAATGAAGCGATTGCTTCAATCATAATTAATTGGTAGTTGCCTAAGAGGATAAGTATATATGATCCAGACAGTCCAGGTAATATCATGCTGCAGATGGCAACGATTCCGCATATCAATAGATACCAAGTGCTGTCGTTTTCGGCTCCTGGTGTAAGCATTGATATACTCAAGGCGATAACGGTACCTAGAATAAAAAAAGAAATAGTTTTAGCGGATATTTTACTAACAGTACGAGCTAAATAGTATACCGAAGCCAAGATTAATCCAAAGAAAAAAGACCATAGAAATAGAGCATGGTCTACCAAAAGCATTTTGAAAAGTTTGGCGAGTGTTACAACACTAAGTACACCACCTATTCCAATTGAGGCCAGGAATGTTAGGTTAATGTGATTTGCGAATCCTTTGAAATCGCCTTTAAAAATTAGTTTGAGTGCGTCAAGATCGATTGACTTAACGGAGTTGAGTAGTTTTTCATAGATGCCTGTTACTACGGCAATAGTTCCTCCTGAAACACCAGGAATAACATTGGCAGCACCCATTGCAAATCCTTTTAAGCCATCGGATATGAGGGCTTTGAAGGTTGGGTTCATTTACTTCTGTTTAATAAGTTGGAAGAGAAAGGTCGATTTCTTCAGCATAAGCTAAAATGCCACCTTCTAAGTTGTAAAGATTGTCAAATCCGCCAGCTGCTTCTAATTGCATAATGGCATGTTGTGATCTTCTACCTGATTTGCATTGTACAATAACAGGTTTGTCTTTAGATACTTTGTCTGTAAAATCCAAGATTTGACCAAGTGGCATAAGCTCTCCGTCAATATTTACCAAATTGTATTCGTCTGGTTCGCGTACATCAATTAATTGAAAATCTTCTCCGCTGTCCATTTTGGATTTCAGCTCTTGTACTGTAATGCTTTTCATCAAACGTCGTGTTTTTTCTGAATGTCGGCTGGAAGATAATCCAAGAATGTATCACCTCTTAATCCTAATCTTAAAGTCTCTAATGGGATAACTTCGTTTACAGCAATGTTCCCTAAGTTAACATTGCTTCCAAGTAATTTGATGAAATATACTTGTTGTTCCTTCTTAGGAGCTTCCCAGATAACGTGTTTCTGTGGTACGTTATCTAATATTTTATTCACGAGCATCGTGTGTGCGTTACCACTAGATCTAAATATTCCAACGTTTCCACCTTCTCTAGCTTCAGCGATAACTTTAAAAGATCCAGCTTCTAACTCAGCGTTCATCATAGTAATCCATATGCTAGGATGTATAATTAAGCCAGCTTCTTTCGAACCTACTTCAGATACAACTGTTACTTGTCCTTTAAGTTTGTGGATGTATTCCAGTTTTTCGTCGTGAGGAAGAACAATTGAACCGTCCGATACTTCAGCACAGTTTAAACCGTAGTCATCAAGCATTTTTCTGAATTCGTCGAATTTGCCTCTAACAACAAAAGCTTCAAATAAAGTGCCACCTACATATACCATCATTCCGGCATCTTTGTAGAGCTTAATTTTTTCTTTTAGGTTGCTTGTGAGGTAAGACGTGCCAAAACCTAATTTGAGGAAATCAGTGTACGGAGCGGATACTTCATTAAAGTCTTGCGCTTCACGCAAACTTATTCCTTTGTCCATTACCATGGTTAGTCCTTCTTGTCGAGGAAGCTCATGTCTTAATGGAATGTGATCTAGTTCAAAATTCATGGTTCAAAGATAAGAATCTATCATGTTTCTAGCTACTGTTATGTTCTTTGCTGTAGGAATATATTGATAGAGTAAGTAGTGTAGTTTGTAATCGAGTGATAGTCCGGGTTTTAAGTAGTAAAGCGCCTCTTGGATACAATCATCGAGAAGTAAAAAAGCAGCTAAAACGTAGTAAAAAGATGCATTTTCTGGCTCTAATTCAATGGCTTTATGTAGTACAATTATCGCTTCTCTGTGTTTATCGTTCTCTGATAAGAAATTAGCATAATGAATCCATAGGTTTCCATTATTTGGATCGAGCTTTAATGCTTGACGAAATGCGTTAAGCGCTTTGTTGAATTGATTCAGTTTAGAATTTACTTCAGCATATAAGTGCCAGTACTCTGAATTGTCTGGTTCTATTTCGATTGCCTTTAATATAAACTCAACACCATTAATATCTTTATTACTCTCATCGAAAGTGGCCGACATTCCAATCCATGCATCTGAAAAGAAAGGATCTAAATCTGTGCATTTTTTGTAGTATGAAAAAGCATTTTTTAAGTCATCCAGTTGTTCGTATGATTCACCTAAAGCGTAGTATGTGATTGGCTCTGGTGTTTCGTACTTGAACGTTTCCAAGTAGTTCTCAATAGCTTCTTCATGCTTTTGGAGGTAGGCTAACGAACATGCCTTGCTATAATATGCACCGGCGAAATCATCTTTTATAACAATAGCAAAATCAAACGCATCGATGGATTTCTTTACTTCTTCACTATTAAAGTAAGAGAGGCCTAGATTAAACCAGTTTACAAACGAATATGGTTCTTCATCTAAAATTAGATGGTAGAGTAGTATGCTTTTCTTGAAATTACCTAAGTGATCGTAACAATATGCCAGGTCTTGTATCGTGTCTAAATTATCTTCATCAATTTCATATGCCTTCTCTAAACATTCTTTGGCACTGTTAAAATCCTCCAATAATTTGTACTCTTCAGCTAAAGCCAAATATGGCTCATCCATGGGCGATTCTTGATTGATGATTGCCATCTTGTAACATTCTATCGCATCCTGATGGTATTTCTTTCTGGAATTAATGATGCCTTTTAATAAATACATTTCAGAATTTGTAGGCTCGAGAACTTCAATTTGTATCAATGACTCAATTGCCTCATCTGTTTTGCCATCACTAAGTAATACTTGAGCTTTCCAAAGGAGAAGGGTAGAGGAAAAAGGATGCATGGAAATGCCAATATTTATAGCATTTAGTGCCCTTGTGTAACGGAAGGTATCCATGTAATAACCAGCAATAACTTCCATGTCGTCGATGTCGATAAATTGAATATCGTCGTCGGCCACCATGTGCTCAAATCTTTCGATTTGGCTCTTTACTTGTTTGGGATTATTGTTAGAAGGTTCTTCTGTCATTGAAAATTATCCTGCTTTTATCAAAGAAAAGAATTTGATTAATGGTTTGAGGAAGAGTATCCTTATTCTTTTCAACAAAGAAATGAACAATTGATTTTGAGGGACATAGATTAATCTCGGAATGTTTTTCTGATTTTTTAATGAGAAGCTTTTACCTAACTGATATTTAAGAATGAAATGAATACCTTAGCGAAAACTAGTAATCAATGACATTAATTAAATCGATTTCAGGAATTAGAGGAACGATAGGAGGCCAGCCAGGTGGGTCTCTTAGCCCGTTCGATGTAGTTAAATATATTTCTGCGTATACAGCTTGGATGAAGGAAAATTCGGGTAAGGATTCGAATAAAGTAGTAGTAGGTAGAGATGCTCGTTTGTCTGGTGAAATGATAAATAACCTAGTCAATGCTACTTTTCAAAGTCTTGGAGTAGATGTGATTGATATTGGCCTTACTACTACTCCAACTGTAGAAATTGCAGTTACCGACGAGAAGGCAGACGGCGGTATTATTATCACTGCAAGTCATAATCCAAAGAATTGGAATGCACTTAAACTACTTAACGAAAAGGGTGAGTTTTTATCTGCAAGTAACGGAGAGCGTATCCTTGAAATAGCAGAATCTGGAGACTTTAATTTCGCAGAGGTGGATGATTTAGGAACCTGTGAAACCAAAGATTATTTAGACATTCACATTCAACATATTCTAGATTTAGACCTAGTGGATGTTGAAGCTATTAAAGCAAAAAACTTTAAAGTAGCGATTGATTGTGTTAACTCTTCGGGAGGAGTTTATATCCCTGCATTATTAAAGAAGTTAGGTGTAAATAATATCGTTGAGTTATTCTGTGATCCAACTGGACACTTTCCGCATAACCCAGAACCATTACCGGAAAACCTTAGGGAAATTTCGAGTGCCGTTGTTGCCAATAAAGCAGATGTAGGTATTGTTGTAGATCCGGATGTAGATCGTTTGGCTTTAGTGTGTGAGAATGGCGAAATGTTCGGAGAGGAATACACGCTGGTATCTGTTGCAGAATATGTCTTGAAACATACTGGAGGCAATACGGTTTCAAATTTATCTTCTACGCGAGCACTTAGAGATGTTACTGAATTAGCCGGGTATACATACAATGAAGCCGCTGTTGGAGAGGTAAATGTTGTAGAACAAATGAAGGCTACTAATGCCGTTATCGGTGGAGAAGGAAACGGAGGAGTAATCTATCCGGCTTTTCATTACGGACGGGATGCATTAGTTGGTATTGCTTTGTTCCTTTCGCATTTAGCAAAGATGAATAAAACGGTTTCTGAGCTTAGGAATAGCTATCCGAATTATTTTATCTCCAAGAACAAAATTGAGTTAACACCTTCTATTAATGTGGATGAGCTTTTAGAAAAAGTAAAAAGTAGTTATTCCGACAAGCCAATTAATGATATTGATGGGGTGAAGATTGCATTTGATAAAGAGTGGGTTCATTTGAGAAAATCCAACACTGAACCGATTATTCGAATCTATGCGGAGAGCGAGTCAGAGTCAAGTGCGAATGGATTGGCCGAGAAGATTATGGCGGATATAAAGGCTTTGAGTTAAATGGAAGTTTATTTCGATAACGCTGCAACAACGCCTCTATCTAAAGAGGTAAAAGAGGTTATTTCTGGTCTCATGGATAACACCTATGGCAATCCATCTTCTATTCACAAAAAGGGAAGGGAAGCCAAAGTGGTTATTGAAAATGCGCGTAAAATCGTTTCGGGTTTACTTAATGTTTCTCCCGGTGAGGTGTTCTTTACATCTTGTGGAACGGAAGCGGATAACATGGCGATTGTTTGTTGTGTGAATGACCTGGCAGTTGATCATATAATTACTACAAGAATAGAGCATCACGCGGTATTACACACTGCTGAGAGGATGGAAGCACAAAGAGGAGTGAAAGTGAGCTTTGTTGACCTGGATGAGAATGGAAGTGTAAAACTGGATCATCTCGAAGAGCTTTTACAAATTGGTGGTAAAACATTGGTGTCTCTTATGCATGCCAATAATGAGATTGGAAACTTATTGCCTATAAAAAGAGTGAGCGAAATGTGTAAGGCTTATGACGCATTGTTTCATTCGGATACGGTACAAACTGTAGGTCATTACCCTTTTGATTTACAAGATATTCCGGTTGATTTTATCACTTGCTCTGCGCATAAAATACATGGACCCAAAGGAGTGGGGTTTCTTTATATAAATGGGAACGTGAAAATTAAACCGCTTATCTGTGGTGGTGCGCAAGAAAGAAACATGCGTGG
>JABSPR010000102.1 GCA_013214975.1 Flavobacteriales bacterium | reverse complement strand
TTTCTTCCAGCTCTTTAAATGCTTTTTTCATTGCAGGAATCCCTTCAATTAAAGCGTTATGACCAACCCAACTCCAAGTTCTCAATCCTTCCTTTTCCTTTAGGTCATATTTCCCTTGAACCAAAACGTCACCGCCGTCAATCACATTATTTGCTTTAATAATTGAATATCCCAAGCAATCAAAATCTCTATTCAACAAAGCCCAGATTGGTGTATGTAATCCCTTATATTCGGGTGTAATTCCCTCATGTAAAACGCAAGTTCCCAAACTTGGAATATCTAGTAATTCCTGTTTAAAAATCACATTACAACAAATACTGAAAATAATATCCGGATCTTCTTCTTTAATAAATCGCAACCATTGTTCAGAATGGACATCGACAACATCATAGGTAGGACAATCTATTCTAGATCTATTTACAAAATACTCGGGTTTTGATTTTAGTAGCTCCTTTTCATAATCACTTCTCAATATTAAGTGCTATAAACATGAAAAGCTAGTTCATCTAATACAGTGAATAAACCTTTCCTCTTTATTCTTCCGTAAATTTTTCTTAATCTACCCTTGAGGGTAAACCTATCAATCTCAACAAATATGCAACTAACCAAATTATGGTCTTTAAATAATTCACTGGTGAATTTTCTGTTAAACGAATTATTTCTTCCTATGAATAAGACCTTCACGCGGTTCTAATTATTTTGCAACAATTGCATAAGTTCAGCGATAGTTGTTGTGTGCTGCTCTCCTGAAGTCATCTCTTTCACTTTAATTTCCCCGGTCTCAATCTCTTCTTCACCAACTAACACAACGTATTCAACCAAACGACTATCCGCGTATTTCATTTGCTTCTTCATCTTAGCACTGTCTGGATATAACTCGGTACTAATTCCATTTTCTCTCAATTGAGCTACCAGAGATAAACAAAAGTGCGCCTCTCTCTCTCCAAAATTAACGAACAATACTCTTGTGGTTAATTCCAGTTTCTCGGGGAACAATGATCTTTCCAACATTAAATCATAGATACGATCTGCCCCAAACGATACTCCTATCCCAGACATATTGTCTAATCCAAATACTCCCGTTAGATCGTCGTACCGCCCACCTCCGCCAATACTTACAGGGAATTCCGCACAAACAACCTCTATAATCGTTCCTGTGTAATAATTTAACCCACGAGCTAAAGAGAAATCAAATTCAACCTTAGCAGTCTTTAAGCTGCTAGATGTACTATTATCAAGTACATAATTCATCTCTTCTAACCCTTTAAGGCCTTCTTTCGAATCAGCCACCATTTCAGAAACCTTTTTAAGATCTCCTCTATCTGTTAAAAGCAATTCTTCAATTTTTGTTAATTCGTCTTGCACAAACCCCTTTTCCGACAATTCTTTAACGACACCCTCAATTCCTACTTTTTCAATCTTATCAATAGCCACAACTAAATCCGTCATTCTATCTTCAACACCAACATACTGAGCGAGCCCTCTTAATATTTTCCTGTTATTAATCTTCACTGTAACATCCAACCCTAAAGCGGTAAAAACCTCATCCAATATCTGGACTATTTCTAATTCAATTAAGAGAGAATCACTACCAATAACATCTACATCACATTGATAAAACTCACGATATCTACTTTTCTGAGGACGATCTGCCCGCCAAACTGGCTGTATTTGAAATCGTTTAAATGGGAAGACAATATCATTTTTATTTTGGACTACATATCGTGCAAAAGGCACTGTTAAGTCGTACCTCAAGGCCTTTTCACTTATTGAAGATGTCAGTTTTACAGAGTTTTTATCTGCTAATGCCTCTGGGTTTGCTTTCGATAAATAATCTCCCGAATTCAATATTTTAAATATCAAACGATCTCCTTCTTCTCCATACTTACCAGTTAAAGTCGAAAGTTTTTCAATAGCAGGTGTTTGAATCTCAGCAAACCCATACTTTCTAATCACCGATTTTATGGTGTTAAAAATGTAATTTCTTCTTGACATCACTGCTGGAGAGAAGTCTCTTGTTCCTTTCGGTGTACTTGGTTTGCTCATTTTTAACACATCTATTTAGTACCGCAAATATCGAAAAAAATAGGGTAAGGCAATTCGTTGTATACTTTAGAATTATTTATCTTTGGTATCTATGAATTCTTCACCATTTCGGAGTTCAAACAAGTATGGGATCAGTTAAAAATTATCTTTCGCTAATAAAATTTAGTCATACCGTGTTTGCGCTACCCTTCGCAATAATCGGCTTCCTTTTAGGCGTTGTGTATACAGATACCGATCTAAACTGGAAACTATTCGGATTGGTAATCCTATGTATGATATTTGCAAGGAATGCAGCAATGGGATTTAACAGATACATCGATCGAAAAATCGATCAAGCGAATCCAAGAACTATAAGTCGTGAAATTCCTGCAGGGATAGTTAGTCCTAAATCAGCTCTTTTCTTTGTCATTTTAAATTGTGTTTTATTTATTGGAACGACTTACCTCATCAATTCAGCCTGCTTCTATTTATCGCCAGTTGCTCTGATCGTAATACTTGGTTACAGCCTTTCTAAACGATATACATATCTATGTCATATCATCCTCGGATTAGGTTTAGCACTGGCTCCTATAGGGGCGTACATAGCCGTATCCGAACAATTTGACATCATCCCAATTATCTTCTCTTTCATCGTATTGTTTTGGGTAAGTGGCTTTGATATTATCTATGCCTTGCAAGACAAAGGTTTTGATGAAGGCCAAAAACTAAAATCGATCCCTGTAAAATTAGGGTTAAAAAACTCTCTAGTTCTATCTACCGCACTGCATGTTTTTGTTGCGATATTAGTAGTAATAGCAGGCATTTACGCCAACTTTGGTATCTACTACTGGATTGGTAGTGCAACCTTTATTTCATTATTAGCTTACCAACATTTTATTGTTAAAGCGGATGATTTAAGTAAGGTTACTATAGCTTTCTTTACTTTAAATGGGATTGGGTCAATCCTATTTGCATGCTTCTTTTCTCTCGATTTATTAATCAGCGGCATTTTATAAAGAATGAATGGAGCCCACGTTACTTTAGTATGTCTAGTCACTCTTTTTCTAGGATATCGTTTTTACTCAAAATATATTTCGAGCAAAGTTTACAAAACCGACGACGACGATTCGATTACACCTTCTCGTGAATTTCAAGATGATTTGGATTACGTACCTACATCGAAATACGTTTTATTTGGTCATCACTTTTCTTCTATTGCGGGAGCAGCACCAATATTAGGACCAGCCATTGCAGTAGCTTGGGGATGGATTCCCGCATTATTGTGGATCGTTCTAGGGACCATCTTCATGGGTGCGGTTCACGATTACGGTGCTTTGGTTTTATCTGCAAAGAATAAAGGACAGTCGATTGGAAGTGTTACTAGTTCTATCATTAATTCCAGATCAAAGCTCTTATTTCTCATTATCATATTCATATTGGTATTTATTGTAATTGCAGTATTCGCCTTTATTATCGCAAACCTATTCGTCTTATATCCGGGAACAGTAATCCCAATAAACTTCCAGATTATTATATCTGTTATTATAGGATGGTGGACTTTCAAAAAAAAGGGATCTCTCCTTATTCCATCACTAGTAGCACTTGCTATGCTTTATGTACTAATTATTGTGGGCTTCAAGTACCCTATTCATATGCCCGAATCTCTATGGATTAATGGGTCTGAAGTAATGACATGGATAGTTTTCCTCATGATCTACGGCTTTATTGCAGCCACTTTACCTGTATGGATGCTACTACAGCCAAGAGACTTTATTAATTCCCATCAACTTGTTGTTGGTTTGGGATTAATCTATTTAGGCATCTTTGTAGCTCAACCTATAATTGATGCACCGGCATTCCAAATGGTTGATAATCCTATTCCATGGTTTCCATTTTTGTTTATCACAATTGCTTGTGGAGCTATTTCTGGTTTCCATTCACTGGTGTCAAGTGGTACAACTTCCAAACAATTAGCAAACTTTAAAGACGCACGTTTAATTGGATATGGAAGTATGATAGGCGAAGCCGCATTGGCTGTAGCAGCTACAATGGCCGTGGCCGCAGGCTTTGAGAGTTCAGATGCTTGGCATCATCACTATGGAGATTTCGCTCATGCCTCAGGAATGGGTTCTAAACTTGAGGCTTTTGTAAATGGCACAGCTTCATTTTTAGCCAGTATAGGAATCGATCAAACTTCCATAGGAGCAGATGGAAATATGCATTCATTGGCAGCCGTATTTATATCGGTGTTGGTTATTAGCTTTGCTGCGACCTCCCTAGATACCGCCGTTCGTATACAACGATATATAATTGCTGAAATAGGTACTGCAGTAAATATGCCGGTAATAAAAGACAATCGCTATGTACAAGCAGGTTTAGCCGTTTCATTCTCATTTTTACTAGTTATTTCGGACGGAAGTGGGAAAGGTGGTCTTACACTATGGCCCTTGTTTGGATCCACGAATCAACTTCTTGGATCATTAAGTTTATTGGTAATCTCTATTTGGCTCTTTAAACTAAAACGAAATTTTTGGATAACATTAGCTCCCATGATGTTTATTACCATAATTACTTTTATTGCAACATCTTACAATTTTATAAATTTCCTGGAACAACAAAACTGGATGCTATTATCAATCGCCTTCTTTATTGGAATTTGTCAAATATGGATTATTCTAGAAGGCATTTTAGTTTTTAAGAAAGGAAGGTAAGACACTGCAACAGATTAACCTTTATTACGTACACAATCAGCGGAAAGTAGCCCCTATTTTCCTTAAGTTTGCTCTCCTTAATTTAGGAGATTACAGTTTAAATGAAGAGCAAAAAAAACACAAGATCAAGTAGTTCAGCAGAAATCAGTTTTGATGATTTCAAAAAGGACGTACTTAATGATTTCCGTGTAGCTTCCGAAAGTCGTCATATAAGCATCCTAGGCA
>JABSPR010000101.1 GCA_013214975.1 Flavobacteriales bacterium | reverse complement strand
TTTTTGGAGATGATTATGATACAAAAGATGGTTCTTGTGTTCGAGATTATATTAATGTAGTTGACCTTGCAAAGGCGCATGTAACCGCCGTTAAACGTTTAATTTCTGGGCAAGAAAAGAATAATATAGAGACTTATAATTTGGGCACAGGAAATGGAGTAACGGTTTTGGAAATGATTAAAGCATTTGAAAAGGTATCTGGCGAAAAGCTTAATTATAAAATTGCTCCCCGACGTCCAGGTGATGTATCCGCCATTTATGCGGATGTTAGCTATGCAAGAGATGAATTAAAGTGGGAGTCTAATAAAACATTGGAAGAAACAGTTCTGTCGGCATGGAATTGGGAAAAAAATCTACAGGCCAGAAATAATAAATAAAAGGAATGAAAAAGAATATTTTAATAACAGGAGGTGCCGGATTTATCGGATCCTGTCTAGTAAAGCACATGGTAGAGAAGTACCCTGATTATAATATTATCAACTTAGATAAATTAACTTATGCGGGTAATTTGGAGAATTTAACATCTATTGAAGGCAGTCCTAATTATAAATTTGTAAAAGGTGATATTCTGGATTATCAACTTGTGGAGTCGGTTGTTAATTCGGAAAGTATTGATTCGATTATTCATTTGGCAGCAGAATCGCATGTGGATAGATCTATTTCCGACCCAGATGAGTTTGTTAAAACTAATGTCTTAGGAACTATGACATTATTAAATGTGGCCCGAACAGTTTGGAATGGCAATTTTGAAGGGAAACTGTTTTATCACGTTTCAACCGATGAGGTATATGGATCGTTAGGTGAAGAAGGTGCGTTTACAGAAGATACCCCATATGATCCTAAAAGTCCCTATTCTGCATCAAAAGCAAGCTCCGATCATATGGTAAGAGCATTTTATAATACGTATAACTTACCCGTTGTTATCTCCAATTGCTCAAATAATTATGGTCCTTTTCAGTTTCCTGAAAAATTAATTCCTTTAGCAATAAATAATTTGAAAACAGGAAAGAATATTCCTATTTATGGGGAGGGATTGAATATTAGAGATTGGCTATTTGTAGAGGATCACGCTAAAGCAATTGATATGGTATTTCATGGCGGTGTTCATGGTGAAACATATAATGTAGGTGGGAATAATGAATGGAAAAATATAGACTTAATCCATCTCTTATGTGATATTATGGATAGAAAGCTAAATTTAGATGAGGGTACATGTAGATCTCGAATTGTATATGTAGAAGATAGAGCAGGTCACGATATGAGATATGCAGTTGATTCTTCTAAGCTTTGTGATAAACTGGGATGGGAGGCTAAAGCAAACTTTAGAGAAAGATTGGAAGAAAGTATAGATTGGTACCTTGAGAACGAGTCTTGGTTGGAGAACGTTACCTCAGGAGATTACGTAAAGTATTATAACGACAAATACGGAAAATAGAGAGTAATGTACGATTTGCCTTTTCATTCAGCTGATATAAATAAGTACACATTCTGTGTAACAGGTGGTGCTGGGTTTATCGGGTCTAATATTGTAGAGTATCTTTTAAAGTATAATGCTAAAAGGGTTATAGCATTTGATAACCTTTCAAATGGCTTTCGTAAAAACATTGAGCCTTTTCTTCCTAATCCAAATTTTACTTTTATCAAAGATGATATATGTAATTTGGATGCTGTTGTGAAAGCATTTCAAGGTGTTGACTTTGTTTCACATCAAGCTGCTTTAGGCTCTGTTCCTCGCTCAATCGAAAATCCAATACCCACAAATGAAGCTAATGTAATAGGCTTTCTAAACGTATTGGAAGCTTTAAGGAAGCAAGGTGTTAAGAAAATGGTTTATGCCAGTTCTTCTTCTGTTTATGGCGATCATCAAGGAATGCCTAAAGTGGAAGAATTTACAGGGAACCCCTTGTCGCCATATGCAGTTTCTAAGCAGGTTGATGAGTTATACGCTGGAGTATATGCGAAAACGTATAATTTGAATATTGTTGGGTTAAGATATTTTAATATTTATGGACCGAGACAAAATCCAAAAGGTGCCTATGCAGCAGCGATACCTCTATTTATTAATTCGTTTTTAAATGGCGATACGCCCAAAATATACGGAGATGGTACGCAAATAAGAGATTTTACTTTTGTGGAAAATGCTGTTCAGGCAAATATTAAAAGTATGCTTGTTACTGAAGATCTTGGAGCCGATGTATTCAATATTGCTGTTGGAGAAGATACTTCCGTTAATGAATTAATTGCTGTCCTGAAGGATTTAATAGGTTCGGATATAGAGCCGATTCACGTGGAAGAACGACTTGGAGAAGTTAAGAAGTCGGTAGCCGATATTACGAAAGCGAAAAAGGTATTAGGCTATAACCCTATGATAAAATTTGAACAGGGATTGAAAATCACTTTAGATTGGTATAAAGAATCTGTTTTGAAATAATATATTGAAGTGGGGTTTTTAGATCAGATTTTCAGAAAAAAAGAAGTATTTCCACCCGTTGATTTGTCAATTTTAGGTGCAGATATGCACTCCCATTTAATTCCTAGAATCGATGATGGCGCGCAGAATATTGAGCAATCTATACTATTAATAAAGTCTTTAAAGAGTTTTGGTTTTAAAAAAATAATAACCACTCCTCATATTATGAGTGATTATTATAAGAATACACCAGATGTTATTAATAAAGGATTAGATGAAGTAAGAGAACGCCTTGTTAAAGAAGGTATAGATATTGAAATAGAAGCTGCTGCTGAATACTATGTCGATTCTGAATTTGATGAGAAGGTGAAATCAAAGGATATAATGACTTTTGGAGAAAAATACGTTTTAATAGAAGTCTCTTTTTTAAATGAACCTGAATATTTAGACAATACAATATTTAATCTTCAGCTCGCAGGGTATATACCAGTCTTAGCGCATCCTGAGAGATACCCATATTGGCATGACAGATTTGATAAGTATCACGAATTGAGAGATAAAGGGGTTATTCTGCAACTTAACTCTAATTCGATAATGGGGTATTATTCTCCCCAAATGCAGTCTATTGCAAGGAGAATGATAGATGAGGACCTAATAGATTTTATAGGAACAGATTGTCATGGAGAAAGACACTTAGAAGCATTAGAAACGTGTCTGGTTGAAGGTCATCTCCATAAGCTCTTAGAAAGACCCCTTCTTAATACAACGCTATAAATCTGACGCATGAAGCGTTTCGGCTTCATGGTTTATTTTCTTTATAAGTCCCATTAATACTTTTCCCGGACCAACTTCAGTAAAACTTGTTGC
>JABSPR010000100.1 GCA_013214975.1 Flavobacteriales bacterium | reverse complement strand
TGCTAATAGTTTAAGCAAAGTTGATTTACCCGCACCATTTTTTCCAATGATACCAATTACCTCACCCTTGTTTATTTCTAGATTGATATCTTTTAATGCCCAAACATAATCGCTGCCACCTTCAACAGCTCTATCGTTGGTGTCACCGATCATTAAAAAAGGATCTTCTTTACCTCTAATTGAGTACCACCATCTTTTTAAATCATGCGTAAGCGATCCTGTTCCCACAACACCTAGTCGGTATTGCTTTGATACATCTTTTATTTTCAATACTACCTCGCTCATACTACACTGTATCTATAAAAGATTTTTCAACCTTATTAAAAACGATTATTCCAATAAACAAAACCACTATAGCAAAAGCTGCACTATACAAAAGCCCAAACAGATCTAAGCTACCAGTTCCGAGGAAAGCATGCTTAAAAGTCTCTATGATACTTGTCATTGGATTTGCTTTAATTACCATTAGAATAGTTGGATTCTTTATTTCCGATATTGGATAAATAATTGGTGATGCATACATCAAAAGAGAAACGCCAAACCCTACTAAAAAAGTCATATCTCTATACTTGGTGGTTAAAGCAGATACCAACATACCAATACCTAACCCTAAACTTGCCATAATAAGCACAAGAAAAGGAAATATTAATATGACAAAGTTTGGTGCAATTTTATCCGTTGTAATATAAAAGTATAACCAGAAGGAAGTAAATAACAACATTTGAATCCCTAGCTTAAGAAGATTGGTAATAACCACCGACAAAGGAACAATTAGCCTCGGGAAATAAACTTTCCCAAATAAGCCTTGATTACCGGTAAAGGTGCCTGAAGTTTTATTTAAGCATTCTGCAAAGTACCCCCACATAGTTAACCCTGCCATGTAAAATAATATGGGCGGGATACCATCAGTTTTTATATTAGCAATATTGTTAAAAATTAAATTAAACGTTACTGCCGTAATAATCGGTTGAATAAAAAACCACAGTGGCCCAAGGATAGTCTGCTTGTATACAGAAACAAAATCTCGCCATACAAATAGCAAAAGCAAATCCTTGTACTTCCATATCTCACCCAGCCTTACGTCTAAAATTGATCTTTTAGGCTCTATTACAATGTCCCAATTTTCTTCTTCAGTCATCCATAAATTTAAAGCGCCATCGGCTGAAATGAAATTAAATAACTATTGAATAGTTCACACTCGAGTACTATTCAAAAATAAACATTTATCAATAGACTCCAACACTGATTCAAACGCTGCTTAATTCAATAAACTGTATAGTTTTTATTTTATCCAAAGTACTAACACAATAGCATCAGCACGTAATATTACATATAAGGTTATATATAATCACTAGGAAAAAGATTGCCATTCTATATCTATTGATGAATTCCCATTCAATAAAAGAAAAAAGGATACTAGTTAATATATTTCGCAACTTTAACTGCTATTAAAGAGGCACAAACTGGTTATACCCTTATGTGGATATCTAAAGTAGATTAGTATTTCAATAGATGAACTTACTCATCTGTAATAAAAATTCAATATGATTAACATTGGAATAGTAGGGTTTGGCTACTGGGGTAAAACCTAGTTCGGGATTCCAATGGACTTTCAAATTGTGAAATAAAGTACGTTTGCGAAAATCATAAAGGAAATGCCAGTGCATGTAAACATGCTTACTCTGATTTAAATGTTGTTGCCGATTTCGAAACGCTTTTGAACGATGATGATTTAGATGCGATTGTTTTAGCTACGCCTGTAGACACGCATTACGCTCTTAGTAAAGCCGCTTTGAATGCTGGCAAACACGTTCTTATTGAAAAGATCTTGTATGAAATTGTTGGACGTAAGGAAACTAAGAAGCTTAAAATAAAGACTCTGCATAAATTTCATTTAAAAGAATGAACCTCTGTAGCTTCAACTTTAGACTTTACTATCAATCTGCAAACACCCACTTCATAAAGGAGTAATAAAATGTTACTCCTACAATAAGAATAACAATTTCCACAACCGAAATATGAAAGAACACCACTAGGATTGGGCTTCCAATTAAAACGAAACTAATGCCAATTAGCTTAACGAGCATCCCACCAGAACCTTTGGGCTTACTTAATAATTGACTATCCATTAATTCTGAATAATTCAATTTTGCGTAATAATTAGCTTTTTTAACTGATGTACTTCTGCAATCCTCAATTCCTTCGAGATCTTTTTCATCGAGTAAATTATCTAGCAAACCCGATTCTTGCAGTTTTACATTCCTATTTCTAAGGTTATCGTAACTATCACGATACTCAATATTTGAAAGTATTTCAAATGCCTCGAATAACTCCAAATACTTTTCAGTATCAGAATCTTTACTCATTCGCGGATGCAATTTAAAAATCAGCTCTTGAAATGAACTTTGAATTGCAACTGGAAATGCAACTTCAGATAACCCTAAAACCTTGTAATAATCTTTTACCACAAATTATTCTTCAGATTTAAACTTAAGAGAAATCGAATTCACACAATACCTCAACCCTGTAGGATTCGGGCCATCTTCAAATACATGTCCCAAATGAGCCCCACAATTCTCACAATTAATTTCAGTTCGAACCATTCCGAGAGTGCTATCCTTATTTTCAGTAAGTGAGTTATCAGAGGCTGGGAGAAAAAAACTTGGCCATCCACTTCCTGAGTCATACTTGGTTTCGGAAGAAAATAATGGGTTTTCACAAACCGTACAATTGTACATTCCTTCTTTCTTATTGTCGTTGTATTCCCCAGAAAAAGCCCTTTCCGTACCATGCTCAAAAGCTATTCTATACTCTTCATCGGTTAACTCTGACTTCCATTCTTCTGGTGTTTTTTTTAACGACATTTTGTTATTCAGTTTAGTTTGACCGCATGCTTGTACGATAAAAATAAATATTAACAGATTAAGAAGGATGACTATTCTCATCTGTAACAATTAAATCTAAGTTTGAAACAAGACACTTATTAGGCTATCTTGAAATCTTTATGAATTCGTTTGGTATATTTTGTAAAAACATCCTTGTTAAGAGAAACCAAAGATTTCTGTCCACTTCTCTTCATTTTCACTAATCCACTTTCGTTTAAAACGCGACAATGATGTGATATGGTTGGTTGACTTAAATTAAACAGCCTTTCAATATCGCCACACGACATTGAACCCTTTTCCGATACTGCTTTAACTATCTTATATCTAGCTGGCTCTGAGAGAGCTTTTGCTATTTTATAATGATCCATAAAGACTATTTATTTATAACTTAAATTCTACAATCCCCTGAAAACTAAATACTTGTTACGCAAAGGTCTTTAATTATCTATTAAAAACAACTTTAACCTTCCTTTTTCAAAAGGGAAGAAATATAACCATACAAGTTTTCAAAAATCTCATCCGTAAGATCTTCCTTCCCATCAACTAAGATAGATTCATCACCAACAAAGATATTATACATCTGCGCGTTTCTACCAAACTGCATGTCGGCAATAAAATCGCCAACCATAATCGACCGCGAAAAATCTATTTCCGGAAAGTCTTCTTTTGCATGTAATGCCATTCCAATTTCTGGTTTTCTATACTTCGACCCAGAATCGTAATCGTCAATACATTGATAGATTTTATCTATTCGTCCCTCTTCCGTTTTTACTCTTTCTAAAAACTTATCATGAATTACATTTAGCGCCTCTACAGTCATAAAACCTTTTGCCACACCTCGTTGAGTAGTAACGATAACTATTCTTCCAAAAATACCAGAAGCTAACTTTAAGGCTTCAAATGTTTTATCGATAAATATCATGTCGTTATATGTAGCTACATATCCCTTATCAACAAGTTCGTTAATAACGCCATCACGATCCAGAAAGAGCGTCCATGTATTGTCTATATTAATCTTTGACACAGCAATGGTTTGGTAAAAATATCCAAGATAGAAAACAATCTGTAGAAATACTTCCTATCCTAGTTATATTGTAAACCTGATTATCCTAAATTCGGTTTATAAAGTATTTTTACAAATACCACTTTAAAAAATACCAAAACTAACTTCCTGAACTGAGCCGTTTTAATGATAAAGCTAGAAGACATTAACAAATCTTATTCGATCGGTAATAATTCTTTGAAAGTATTGCAAGGAATTAATTTGCATATAAGAGAAGGTGAGCTGGTATCCATAATGGGATCATCCGGTTCCGGAAAATCCACATTACTAAATATTCTGGGAATTCTCGACAATCAAGATTCAGGAAAGTATACGCTTAACAACTCCCTGATTTCAAATTTAAGCGAATCTAAAGCGGCCGCTTACAGAAATAAGATGCTTGGATTTGTCTTCCAGTCATTCAATCTTCTATCATTTAAAAATGCAATGGAAAATGTTGCTCTGCCTTTATATTATCAGAATGTTGGTAGAAATGAACGAAACAAAATTGCGTTGGAATATCTAGAACGTTTTGGGCTAAAAGAATGGGCCAACCATTTACCTTCTGAATTATCGGGAGGTCAGAAACAGAGGGTAGCTATTGCCAGAGCAATTATTAGCGATCCCAATGTAATTCTTGCTGATGAACCAACTGGAGCTCTCGACACTAAAACATCTTACGACATTATGGAAATCTTTAAGGAATTAAATAAAGCGGGGAAAACTATTGTTATCGTTACACACGAAAATGATATTGCTGAAATGACAAATAGAACGATTCATTTAAAAGACGGCGCAATAGTTTAAGATGTTAGATTTAGACAAATGGCAAGAAATACTAAACTCTCTAAGTAGAAATAAGCTTAGAACCTCCTTAACAGCGATAAGTGTTGCTTGGGGCATCTTTATGCTAATAATTCTATTAGGATCTGGCAATGGATTAATGAATGGAGTAAAGGAGCAATTCACCGATTATTCGACAAACGCTATCTGGATACGACCAGGACAAACCAGTATTCCTTTTGAAGGCATAAAACCTGGAAGGAAAATCAAACTAACCAATGCTGACTATCATCAAATTAAAAAATCATTCCCCGAGATTGACCATATTTCTTCTCAATATCACTCTTGGAAAAATAGCGGTCTTGTTACATATAAGGATAAATCTAGCTCTCTTAGTGTAATTTCAGTTCATCCTGAAATACAACATATCGAATACCGTAAAATTTTATCCGGTCGATTTATCAACCAAATTGACGTGAAAGAAATCAGAAAGGTGGTGGCTCTTGGAACAAATGGAGTTGCGGAATTATTC
>JABSPR010000099.1 GCA_013214975.1 Flavobacteriales bacterium | reverse complement strand
GCTATGGCAGCTAATATTGCGAATTCGATTGGGGATCAATTGGATTCAGTTCAGAACAGAATTCAGAGAGATAGAGCAATACGGGGATTGGAGATATTGGAGAATAAGTTGTTGGAAACATCGAATTCAATAGAGCTATTGGAAGATTCATTGGCTATATTTCACAAGCTTGGAGTATTAGATTTTTCGTCTCAAGTAGCTGTTTATAGCGAGTATTATGCCCAAGCTATTTCTGAAGGAAGAAACGGTGCTGCGGAAAAACTGAAAAAGACATTAGAAACAATTAGTATTAATGGAATCGACTTTATGGGGCTAGAGAAAAGTCTGATATCCTTAAAACAAATAAAGGAAAATCTTGAAGTTCAGTATTTTAGTGTGAAAATTGATGCAGAAGAAGATTTTGTACATAAGTTTGTAGTGAATAGGGCAGAAAAGGCCGAAGTGAAATCTAAACCAATTAGGTGGCTAATTGTGTTAATTGCAACGTTATCGACATTTATATTTTCACTGGTACTGTTGGCGTTTAGAGAAAGAAATAGGTAAACTGAATTTTGCATTTTGAACAGTATTATTGAATCATATACTCTGATAAAGGATCTTTATAAATGGCGTGTTCGTTTAGTTTACGTATTTGTTATTTCCACAGTGTTTTCAGTTGCTCTAGCTTTTCTTATAACCCCAAAATATAAGTCAGAAGCAGTTCTTTACCCGTCTAATTTGCAGGCATATAGCTCAGAGGCGCCTTCAGAGCAATTGTTGCAATTTCTGTTGTCTGAAGATATTTTAGAACGACTTATCGTCAAGTGTAGTTTGGCAGAACATTTTGAAGTAGACTTAACTGGAAAAAATGCAAGAACGGAAGTCAATAATATACTTAAGGAGGCTTTGTCTGTAGGAAAAACAGAATTTGAATCGATTCGGCTTGAATATCTTGATGCAGATCCTCAAGTTGCATCGAATGTTCTAGATACTTTAATCGTTTTGGTTCAAGAGCAAATACGATCCATTCATAATAATCATTTTGAGAACTCAATTAGATCCGTAAAGAAGGAGATGGATTTGAAAAGAATGGAGATTGATTCCTTTAAAAATAAACTTCGTTTTTATGAAGAGGAATATGGAATAGTAAATTATGAGGTTCAAACAGAAGAACTATACGCCGTTTACTATTCAATTAAGGGTGATCCTAAGGTGGGTAAGAAAGAGTTGGATGAAGTATCTAAGCTAATTGAGGTTCTTAAAAAGCATGGGGGTGCGCAAGACACATACGCCAGATTGTCTATTGCCGCGCAAGAAGATTTTATAAGTTTAAAACGGCATTATGAAAAGCTTGTAGAAACATTGGAGTTTAAGAAAATCTATGTTAACGTGGTTTCTTCAGCAACTCCTGCGGAAAAGAAGCATTACCCAATTCGTTGGTTAATAGTTTTATCTATCACGATGTCAAGCTTTTTTTTAGCTTTAATTGTTTCGTATTTGTTGGAGAATGGGAGAGAACGGAACTCGTGAAATAGAGGAGAATAACTCCAAATGGGTAATCTGGGTAAGTGCTATATATGTACTTCTGAATGCCTATCTAACTTATAAAGAAATTTATTGGTTATATCTATTACCAGTTATTTTGGGTGTGGTTTATCTTGCGGTATATCAACTTGATAAGGTGATATTGGTGCTCTTTTTCTTGACACCTCTTTCTGTTAATGTTGAGGATATTGGATTAGGGGTAGGGGTTAATTTCCCTACAGAACCCTTGTTCTTTGGCTTATTGATACTTTTATCACTAAAGCTGGTAAAGGATTTTAATAAAGGGAACAGTATATTAAAGCATCCGGTTACAGTTGCTATACTTATTAATTTCGGTTGGCTTTCACTTACTACACTTACTAGTGAATACCCACTTGTCTCGGTGAAATTTATGGTGTCTCGATTGTGGTTTTTGGCATCTTGCTATTTTGCTTGTACAATTTTATTTCAGAATATTTCAAATATTTATAGAAGTGTATGGTTATATGTTATCGGTTTTTCTGGCGTAATTCTTTTTTCAATTTACTTTTTAGCCATGTCTGGCTTCGATGAAAGAATAGCACATAGTGCAATGACTCCTTTTTACTCCGATCACACTTCATATGGCGCAATGATCGCAATGTATCTGCCCATGCTGTTTGGTTTTATATTCTATAAGCCGATAAAGCCCTGGGTTCGGAACATCTTAATATTAGTATTTACTTATTTCGTTTTGGCTTTGTTGTTATCTTATTCGAGAGCTGCCTGGTTAAGTATTATATGTTCTTTAGTAGCTTATATAGGATATCTCATTAGAATTAAATTATCACATATAGTAGGTATTGTTTTAGTGATGGTAGGAGTGCTTTTTTATTTCCAAACGGAAATTCAAATGAAGTTTGCAAAAAACGATCAAGCATATTCAGATGAGTTTTTAGAACATATGCAATCGGCAACGAATATTTCTACCGATGAGTCTAATTTAGAGCGTTTGAATAGGTGGGCCTCAGCATTTAGAATGTTTAAGGAAAGGCCTGTTCTTGGATGGGGGCCTGGTACATATTCGTTTGTATACGGTTCTTTTCAAAAAAATTCTGAGAAGACAAGTATCAGTACTAATAGTGGGAATATGGGTAATGCCCATAGTGAGTATATCGGGCCTTTGAGTGAGTCTGGTATTATTGGAAGTCTTTCTTTTCTCTTAATTATTCTTGCCACACTTATTACTGGGGGTAGGCTTTATTTTTCTGCGAAAAACAAGAACTTGAAGTTATTAGTTATAACCTTACTTCTCTCTTTGATAACTTATTTTGTACATGGGGTATTTAATAATTTCTTGGATATAGATAAGGCTTCGGTTCCATTTTGGAGCTTTATTGCTGCAATTGTTGCTATAGACTTATACCATAAAAAAAGCTTAGAAGAACCGGCAACTGATTAGCGCCACATCATCTAAAAACGGTCTGCCTTCCTTGTGTGTATTTAAAGATTTTATTATGTTGAGGTTTAATTCGTTTATCGAATTTCTTGAATATTGCTGTATTGCTTCTTCAAGCATTTCGGTGCCATATTCTTCGTCTTTTTCATTTTCCAACTCTACCACGCCGTCAGTATAGCATACTATTAATGAGTCAGGGGGCATTGTCATGGTGCCTTTATTAATAAAGGGTAGTTCCGTTAGCATGCCAAGCCCAGGACATCCTGTAGTTAATTCTTCGGTTCTTCCATTATGCCATACCATAGGTGGATTGTGCCCAGCATTGATATACTTTAATTTCCTCGTCTTTGAATTATACTCAGCCATAAAGAGTGTTATGAACTTTTCTCCTTTAGCACTCTTTAGCACCTTTTCATTTAGCTGTTTTATTACCACTTCTAAAGTTAAATATTGCTGGTATAGAGCATGAAGATGAGCTTGTAGGTTGGCCATTAAAAGTGCAGCAGAAATCCCTTTTCCAGATACATCAGCAATACAAAAGAGCGATTCATCTTCATTTAGTTGGATGTAATCGTAGTAATCACCGCCAACTTCATTATGGGGTTGGTAATACGCCGAGACTTCAATTTTATCATTGTTGGGTAAAGTTTCAGGGAACAGCATGTTCTGCATTTCCGACGCCATCTCCAGCTCTTTCTTAACCCTTTCTTGCCTTAGCCCTTCTCGTGTTAATCTCTTGTTCTCAATTGCAACGGCAATGATATTAGTAAGTGTTTGGATGAAATTTAGATGCTTAATCGTTGGGCTTATCTGGATTTCATTTTCATTAATGTCTCCTATAAGCACATAAGCAAGGGGCTTATCTTTATGAAAGACAGGAACAATTACATCTAAACTGACATCTTGTAAATTAGAGGATTCTAAAGTTTTTATTTCAATAATATTAGCTAAGTCTCGATTGACATTAATCTTCTTTTCTAAACCTTTAACGCCGTATTTTAAAATGCAATTCCATCCATCGTAATAACTAAATAGAATTAGTTTCCCGATTTTTAATTGATCTTTTAAAACAGATCGGTAAATTGCAATTATTTGTTGGGTAGAAACATTGTTGTTGATTGCTTTTGTGATTTGGAGCAACGCATTAAGTTTGAACTCTGTGAGCTCAAGTTTAGAAGTTTTTTTACGTTTTTGAACTGCCATGAACAGCGGGTGTTTAGAAAAGGTTTGAATTTATTGGATGAAAACCAATTCTTTTTTGTACTTCTATTTATAGATAAGGTTATTATTAAATTTTGCTAGTGTTTATCTTCTGCATCAAGGAAGGGAGCTTTTTTAACATAGCCATCTCTTTCATTTTTTCTCGTGCTTCAGAAACAGGAGTTCCTAAGTAGGTTTTGTTAGGTTCAAGACTATTCCTCACTGCAGATTGAGCAAGAATAACCACTCCTTCTCCAATAGTAAGATCACTTGCAACACCTACCTGCCCCCACAAAGTAACGTTATCTTCTATAGTAACAACACCAGCAATTCCAACTTGAGCTGCAAAAAGACAATTTTTCCCGATCACCGTATCATGACCAACATGTACTTGGTTGTCTAATTTAGATCCTGATCCAATAATTGTTGATGCAGATACTCCTCTGTCAATACTACAGAGAGCCCCAATTTCAACGTCGTCTTCAATCACAACATTTCCACAAGAGATTAACTTATTATATCCTTCTTTAGTTTTTTTATAGTAAAATCCATCCGCTCCAAGAACTGTATTTGCGTGAATTATTACGTTGTTTTTAATTATACAATGTGCGCCAATTGTAACATTTGGATGTATTACGCAATTATCTCCAATAATAGCGCCATCTTCAATTACAACATTTGCCATTATTATAGTACTCACTCCGATCGAAGCAGTAGGACTAATTGATTCGAGTGAAGTATTTGACTTGTAATAGAGGTTAATGATATGGTTAAATGCGCTGAATGGGCTATCTACAATGATTAGGTTTTTACCTTCCGGGCATTCTGTTTCTTGATCAATTAGTATAGTAGTTGCTTTTGAAGAAGTGGCGGCTTTATAATATTTTGAATGATCAACAAATATGATATCCCCTTCTTCTACACGATGAATTTCGTTAATTCCGGTGATGAGTGCATTAGGGTCACCAATAACTTCCCCCCCAACTTTATCAGCGATGAATTGTACAGTAGGAGGGCTAGGAATTCGCATAGACTCTGATTATCCTTTTACTCTTTCAGAATAACTATTATCTCTAGTATCTACTTTTATTTTGTCTCCATCGTTTATGAAAAGAGGAACACGTACTTCAGCCCCTGTTTCCATAGTGGCTGGTTTTAGTGCGTTTGTTGCTGTATCACCTTTAATGCCGGGTTCGGTGTATGTAACTACCAATTCAACGAAAGGAGGTAATTCACAAGTTAAAGGTGTTTCTGTTTCTGCATGATATAGAATATCTGCAATTTGTCCTTCCTTCAATAATTGTGGAGCATTGATCAAGCCTTCATCAATAAAAGTTTGTTCATACGTTTCATTATGCATGAAATGGTAGTTCTTATCTTCCGTATATAGATATTGATATTGTCTTCTTTCTATACGAACAGTTGTAACCTTAACTCCTGAATTAAAAGTGTTATCAACGATTTTTCCGTTCGTAAGATTTTTGAGTTTCGTTCTTACAAATGCCGGCCCTTTTCCTGGTTTAACATGCTGGAATTCAATTATTTGGTAAAGTCCTTTGTTATACTCAATGCATAACCCGTTTTTAAAATCAGATGTAGATGCCACTTGATATGAATTTGATTAAGGTTAAAAATAACGAAAACGGACCAGAATAAATCTTGAAATAGAATTCAATTATAACTGGTGAAAATATCCTTTCATTATTCCTCTTTCTGAATTACGTATGAAGGAAATGATTTCATCTCTTTCTTTAGAAACCGGAAATTCAGTTTCAAGAACTAACATTGCCTTAGTGTTGTTAAACCCTTTAACATATAGGATGCGGTAAATGTCTTGAATAGCATTTATCTGCTCTGGAGAAAACCCTCTTCTTCTTAAACCAATAGAGTTTATTCCAGAATACATAAGTGGTTCACGAGCCGCTTTCGTGAAAGGAGGCACGTCTTTTCTAACCAAAGATCCACCAGAAATCATAGCATGTGCACCGATGTGAACGAACTGATGAATTGCAGTTAGGCCACCAACGATTGCAAATTCATCGATTGTAATATGACCAGCAAGTGTTACTCCATTAGCAAGAATACAGTTGTTGCCTACCACGCAATCATGAGCAATATGAACATAAGCCATCAGTAAGCAGTTGTCGCCGATACTCGTTTTGTTATTCGCTACCGTTCCTCTATTGATAGTTACACACTCTCTAATCGTTACATTATCTCCGATTTCGGTAATAGTAGACTCTCCTTTAAACTTCAAATCTTGAGGGATAGCCGAAACTACTGCTCCTGGAAAAATTTTACAATTTTTCCCTATTCTCGCACCTTCCATTATTGTAACATTCGATCCTATCCATGTTCCTTCTCCAATGGTTACGTTTTTGTCAACTACAACAAATGGCTCTATTACAACATTATTAGCAATTTCTGCCTGCGGATGTACATATGCGAGGGGTTGATTCATTCTTTATTTTTTACTTTAACAATTACTGCCATCATTTCTGCTTCACAAGTTATCTTATCTCCTACGTAAGCTGTTCCTTTCATGTGACAAATTCCTCGTCTTATTGGAGTAAGTAGTTCTAAATGATAAGTAATCACGTCTCCAGGTCTTACTAGATTCTTGAATTTTGCATTATCTATTTTCATGAAATAGGTAAGGTAATTCTCTGGATCTGGAACCGTATTTAAAACAAAAATCCCACCTGTTTGAGCCATAGCTTCAATTTGCAATACTCCTGGATATATAGGGTCATCAGGAAAATGTCCTCTAAAGAAATCTTCGTTCATCGTAATATTCTTAACACCGATTACATGCTCATCATTGATTTCCATTATTTTATCAATGAATAAAAATGGAGCACGATGTGGAAGTATCTTTTGTATTTGCATTACATCATATACAGGCTCTGCATAAATATCTACTCTTTTATGCTGAGTCTTCTTTTTCTTGCCACCCATCAATGCTTATCTTTTTAGCAAATTCGATGTTCGCTTTATGCCCTGGTCTTGTAGCAAAAATTTGACCTTTAATAGGTCTTCCGGCAAGTACTAAATCGCCTATAACATCTAATAGTTTATGTCGAGCAGGTTCGTTTGGATATCGGAGTTCAATGTCATTAAGAATACCTTCTTTATTAATTGTAACATCAGGATTGTCAAATAATTTCGCGAGATCGTCTAATTCATCGTCTTTAATAACTCTGTCTACAATTACAATCGCATTACTTAGATCACCTCCTTTAATTAAATTTTTAGAAACTAGTTCTTCTAGTTCATGCAAGAAACAAAATGTTCTACATGATGAAATTTCATTCTGAAATTCTCCCATGTTGCTCAACGATGCATGTTGATTTCCAAGAACAGGTGAATTGTAATCGAGCATTACTTTAACTGAAAAACCATCATTTGGAACAGCAAGGATTTCTACACCTCTCTCAGACTCACTGTAAGTTATGTTTTCAGTAATTTCGAAATAATCTCTGTCTGCTTTTTGTTCTTCAATTCCAGCTTCAAGAAGCTTGTCTAGGAATGTTTTCGCGCTACCGTCTAAGATTGGGATTTCTTGTCCATCTAATTCAATAATTATATTATCGATTGAAAGTCCGGCAACAGCTGCTAGTGCATGTTCTACTGTGTTTATTCGAACTCCATTTTGTTCTAATGTAGTTCCTCTTGATGTGTCAATAACATTGTCTACATCCGCATCGATGGTTGGAGTGCCTTCCACATCAATTCGTTTAAACTTAATTCCATGGTTTTCTGGGGCAGCAACATAAGTCATTTTAACATTTTGCCCCGTATGTAAACCAACTCCTTCGATGGTAACAGAATTCTTAATTGTTTTTTGCTTGTCAGCCATTTCTTATACCGTTTTTTTTAAATTCTCTAATTCTTGTTTAAGCTTTTTAATCTGATCTTCAAGCTTTGGCACTTTCTTAGTATTTACCATAGCCCTACCGTAATCACCTTTTGTAATTGCTGGAGATCCAATTAGTATTTCACCTTCCTTCTCAACTGATTTGCCAACACCTGATTGCGCTGCAACCATTACTTTGTTCGCAATTTTAAGGTGGCCAATAAACCCTGCCTGTCCACCAATCATACAGTCTTTCCCTATTTTAGTGGATCCAGCAATTCCTGTTTGTGCCGCAATTACAGTGTTGTCTCCAATTTCTACGTTGTGAGCAACTTGTATTAGATTGTCTAGTTTAACTCCTTTTCGGATAATAGTAGAACCTAAAGTTGCTCTATCTATAGTGACATTTGATCCGATTTCAACATGGTCTTCTATAATTACATTGCCAATTTGTGGAACCTTTTGGTAATTGTTCTCACTGTTCGGTGCGAAACCAAATCCATCGCCACCAATAATAACGCCTGGATGAATGATAACATCATTGCCGATTACGCATCTATGCATGATTTTAGCACCTGGATATATAATTGTGCTATCACCAATCGAAACATCTTCGCCGATAAAAACTTGTGCATGAATTTTTGAATTTTTGCCAATCGATGCACCTTTCTCAACAACAACGCATGCTCCAATGTATGTGCTTGAATCGATTTCTGCATTTTCTTCTATCACTGCAGAAGGGGCAATACCACTTTCTTTTCTTTGATTTGGATCGAAATAAGAAAGAAGTTGAGCGAAGCTTTCGTAAGCGCTTTTTACTCTTATTAGAGTAGCTGAAATTTCTTTATCTGGCTTAAAGTCTTCGTTTACAACAATTACGGATGCTTTTGTTGTGTAGATATGCGGCTCATATTGCATGTTGGCTAAGAAGGATATTGCTCCTTCTACACCTTCTTCAATCTTAGAAAGAGTACTTACGGAAATGTTTGGATCTCCGTCAACTCTGCCTTGAAGCATTTCAGCTATTTCTTTCGCTTGAAATTCCATTAGTCAAAAATAATCAATTAATAAGGGGTTTATCTATTAGAAATAACACGTTATGAACAGTTAAATATTACTAATTACTTATGTAATCAAACTCAATTTACCCTAGGAAATTGTTTATTTAAAGGAATTGTTTGAAATAAATCTGGGTGTTTTGTTCTAATGCCTTATATCTCAGATTGAAAACTTTTGGGGTAGTAGAGTAAGTGCTTTTTGATCGGAATTGATAAAGCAGAAATCGTAAGTTGATCTGAAACTTCTGAAATGTTTACAATCTCATCGTTTTTGAATAATACATTGATATTCTCGTTTCCTGTTGTGTAAGCACGGTTTGTTAGGCTGGAAACCGCGAAATAGTACTTTAATTCGGATGCTGGAACGTCGATTTCGTTGAGTGTCTTCTTTTTTAATGAAGCGATTTTTTTCTTGCTAAATGGAGAACTTGAAAGTTCGACTTTAGATAAGTTTCTGTTAATAATGCATTTAGCTAAATAGGATAACGTTTTATCCTTGTGGTTCATCCATTCTTTAATTGAAGAATAGATGTCGTGATCGTCCAATTGTGCATATAGTTCTAGAGCCTTAGTGCCGTTTTCGAACTCTTTTTTTGAGATATCATTTTCAATAAAATAGGTTAGTGCTTTCGTCCCAAATAATTTTGCACCACTACTACTTAATTCTTTTGCTCTTTTTAGTATGTTGATTAGAAGGATTTCGCAAGCGATTGAGGTCTTGTGCAAATACACTTGCCAATACATTAATCTTCTTGCAATTATGAAACTTTCAACAGAGTAGATTCCTTTTGAGTCAATTGCAAGTTTGTCATTTGAGACGTTAAGCATTTTTATTATTCGATCAACGTTTATTACTCCTTCTGCCACACCGCAATAAAAACTATCTCTTTTTAGATAATCTAAGCGATCAACGTCAAGCTGACTTGCGATAAGTTGATGCAAGAATTTCTTTTTGTATTTATTTCGAAAAATTTTAATAGCTAAATCAAGTTTTCCTCCAAATTCAATGTTGAGTTGTTCCATAAATTGAATGGATATTTCTTCGTGCGAAATACTTCCCACAATGCTACTTTCTAAAGAATGAGAGAACGGGCCATGGCCAATATCATGAAGTAGTATTGCGATATGAGCAGCTTCTGCCTCGGCATCTGAAATAATATGACCTTTTGAACGTATTACATCGATTGCTTGTGTCATTAAGTGCATTGCACCCATGGCATGGTGAAATCTGGTATGCAAAGCTCCAGGGTAAATGAGATGGGTTAAGCCAAGTTGGCTTATTCGTCTAAGGCGCTGAAAATAAGGATGCTCAACTAGTTGAAATAATAACGGGGAAGGGATGTTGATAAAGCCGTAAATAGGGTCGTTAAAGACTTTACCTTCTTTTAAAAATTCTGATTCCAAGGATAAAATATTACTTTTAGATAGGGGTTACAAACATTGAAGATAGGAGAATAATATGGATAAAATTAATATACTGTGGGTAGATGATGAGATTGATTTGTTACGACCTCATATTCTATTTCTTAAAGGAAAAGGATACTCAATTTCTGAAGTGAATAATGGTAATGATGCACTGAGCATGATTGATGAAGAGGACTTTGATATAATTTTTTTAGATGAAAACATGCCTGGTATTTCAGGTATTGAAACACTCAACGAAATCAAACTTAAGAAGCCTCAAATTCCCGTAGTGATGATCACGAAAAGTGAGGAAGAATCTATTATGGAAGATGCAATTGGAGGAAAGATTTCAGATTACTTGATTAAACCAGTTAATCCGAATCAAATTCTTCTTGCTCTTAAAAAGAATTTGGATTTAAAACGATTGGTTGAAGAAAAAACCACTTCTGGATACATGCAAGAATTCCGGAAGATTTCTGTGACGATAGATGAATGTCGATCGTGTAGCGATTGGTCCAATGTGTATAAGAAGTTAATTTATTGGGACATCGAGATACAGAATGGTGGTGATGAGAGTATGGAAGAAATATTGGCAACCCAAAAAACGGATGCAAATAGACTGTTCTCGAAATTTGTAGATCAAAATTATATAGATTGGATAGGCGGTGATGAAGACGCTCCTCTAATGTCTCATCAATTAATTCGTGAACGTATTTTGCCTGAAATAACGGATAGTAATGTTGTCTTCTTTGTCTTGATAGATAATCTGCGTTTGGATCAATGGGAATTGCTTAAACCAGTGGTATCCCAATACTTTAAAATAGATAAAGAGGAAATATTTTATAGTATTCTGCCAACTACAACTCAATATGCAAGGAATGCTCTTTTTGCTGGACTCCTTCCAAATGAGATAGAAAAGAAATATCCTTCACTTTGGACAAATGACGGAGAAGGAGAAACAAGTCTCAATGCACATGAAGAAGAGTTATTGGCGAATCAGTTTAAGCGTTTAGGAAAAGATATTAAAACATCTTACACCAAAATCACCAACCTAAATGCAGGGAAGCGAATGGTCGACAATATTTCGAATATGATGAATAATAAATTTAATGTAATTGTCTATAACTTCGTTGATATGCTCTCTCATGCCCGCACTGAAATGGAAATAATTAAGGAGTTGGCTTCTGATGAGGCTGCATATCGCTCACTTACATTGTCTTGGTTCGAGCATTCTCCACTAGCTGATGCAATCAAAGAAATAAGTGCCCTCGGAGCTAAGCTTATTATTTCAACGGATCACGGTACTGTTCGCGTGAAAAATCCAATTAAAGTAACAGGTGATAAACATACTAATGCCAATTTAAGATTTAAAGGTGGACGTAGTTTGGGATACGATAGCGATGCTGTTTTCGAGATTAAGGAGCCGGGAAAAGCAGGATTGCCTATGCTTAATGTAAATACTACATACATTTTTGCCAAAGAAAATGACTACATGATTTATCCCAATAATTATAATCAGTATTCTAATATGTTTAGAAATAGTTTTCAGCATGGAGGGCTTTCGATGGAAGAAGTGCTGATCCCATTTACTGTACTTAGTCCTAAATAATTGACTTATGTCGGAATTAATTAAGCTGCCTTCTCTAGAGGCTTTACCTGAAGTTGCGAGTAGAGTTTTGTCGTATTTAAAAGAAAGTAAATTCTTTATTTTTAAAGGTGAAATGGGGGCTGGAAAAACGACACTTATTAAGGAGATGTGTAAACAGTTAGAAATTATTGACAATATTTCTAGTCCAACCTATAGTATAGTAAATGAGTACAGGTCTTCTAATGAAGAGAAAATATTCCATTTTGATTTTTATAGAATAGAGGACCCTGCG
>JABSPR010000098.1 GCA_013214975.1 Flavobacteriales bacterium | reverse complement strand
TAGAATTCGAATTAAGTCAGACGTGTATACAACGCTTCTTCGCTTCAAATTCTCTAAGTTGCTATCCTCTATAAATCCGTGCTTTAGCAATGGTCCATTAAACACATTCTCGAAGGTGTATCCTTTCTCGGTAGTCTCATCAAGCGTATTGAATTTCACCAGGGGATGTTGGAATTGATCAACGCGGAAGTACACTTCAGCCAAGAGCTCGTTAACATTGAAGTCAGGCGCTACGATTAACTTTCCGAAGAGAGCAATCTCCTGAATCCTGGATGCTGTGAACTTCGAATAATCTTCACATAAGTTTCTGTACTTGCCCATATACGACCATACGCCTTGGTCATCATACAGATAAGAGAATACATTCTTTAATTTATCTATGTAATTCTCATACATTGGAGCTGTTACAAGTTCCATTGTATCGTGAATCGCTTTTTCTAATTCTATTTTTTCAAGGTAAATATTGGGAAACTCTAGCTCCAAAGCCGTTTCTACTACGCCATCACTTGGCAACATTAAATCCGTTTTAAAAGTGATTCGAGTTAATAGCGTAATATCTTTAGCAACGTTATTCTTAACAATTTTAAAGGTTGATTTAATATCAAACAATTGATCTACGCCATTAATGCTAACGTTTGTAATTGACTCAATTATTGGCCCTGACACTAAGTTTGAGCCCGAATAGTCACGCTTTACACCATTAGATAGCTCGTTCCAATCCAGAAAGTTGACCGTGAAATCGTAGGTCTGCCCTTCATGTGTAAATGAAGACTTGATTGGCGTACCGTCTTCACCCGTTTTCAGTCTTATATAGGCTTTAATCAGGTGTCCTTGAAGGTCTAGCTCTGCATAATAGTCATAGAAGTAATCGTCGTAGCTTAACTTGTCCACAGCGAAAAAATAATCTTCTGGAACAGGCTTATTGGGATCTAACGAACGGTATTTAAGAGTTCCAGGGGTTAAAGTTGCTTCACGTAATGACCAATTAATGTCGTCCCAATACGGAAACAAAACACTGATTGTGTAGCTATTACTACCAACTATAACTACTTGCTCGAAATAATTTTGATTGAGATCTCTTTTAAAATCTGGAAAATCGGCTGTAGGATCTTCATTTATTTCCTCTTCAAATTCAATTTGAATTCCATACAGTCCGTTTAGAACAATTTCGTCGTTGTTCTCAAACTCAATTGGTTCCGAATCCGTAGCCTTTGGAAGTACTGCAATATTTTCTTTTACAAGCCCTAATTCATCATTGGCTTCAATTGGCTCAACGAGTTCCTTTTCAGGCGTATAAGTTTCGGTATAACTAAGAAATGTTTCTTTATTGGGATGCGAAACTGCGAAAAATGGAATTTCAGTTCGTTCTGCAATTACAGGGAATGCATTGCGAATCAAAAGTCGTTTAGATTCAATAGGTCGATTAGGATACGGCATATCCAAAAGGACTTTTCTTAAATCCTTAATGGTAACGGGCTTATTGGGCAACGCAGAATTTGCCAATGGAAGGTCAATATCCAAAGATTTACCGCCTTTGTATCCTGCCAGTATATCATCGACACCAAATGACGTTCGGTAGCTTAAATCGGCAATACAGAAGGCCAACACCTCCATTTGAGAAATC
>JABSPR010000097.1 GCA_013214975.1 Flavobacteriales bacterium | reverse complement strand
GATCAATTTAAGGCTACAGACAACCTTCTTCTATGCATATCAGTGGACAGCGAAGCTTGGGCCAACACAACATGGCCAGACAATAAGGACGTAGGAACAGTATACGGTGCTAACTGCTATCTAGGGGTAGAGAGCCTTGAAAAAGATAATGCGTCCATCACATCTCACGGGAACACTATCTCCATCACCGGAGAAGGATCCGTGACAATATACAATCTTTTGGGCGCGATGGTCCACCAACAAAAACTATCCCCTGGAGTCAATCAAATACCACTGAGAAGCGGTATATATCTGGTAAGGTCAGGATCCACTACAAGGAAAATTCAATTAAGGCTTGACTGAGATAGTAATTTTCATCTTGATTTTAGTAGCGACAATGCTTGCGTGGCTGGTGATTTTGAGGCATAAATAACATCTAGGCATATATTCTTATATTTATCCCATTTTATTATTATATTAGCAATTCTAAACACTTAAAGTACAGAAAATGTCAATACCATTAAATATAACCGACACTCTCAAAAACTCTATCTACCCAGAGGTGGATATGCAATATTGGAAAGGTAATACCCATTACAAATTAGCATTTAAAACCATATTGCGAAAGGAGCATAAAGGCAAGTGGTATTCATGTCCACATTTACAGAGCCACGTGATAAAGGATGCTTTCTCTGAGGATGATAAAATGAAACTACTATCCAAGTTTCACTTCGGTGTTTATCTTGATCTAATCGCAGGAGCAGTAAATCTTGAACTGACTAGCTCGGATGGCGAGAGCATTATAAGAAAAGACAAAGATCAAACACCTGAAATAGAAAGGTTAATAAATTTAACAAAACTACCCAGGCGAAATGAGCAAAGCATCTAAAGCACAGAAAGACCACTGCGCATCTATATTAAAAGGGAATGATGATTATATCCCATTCCACTACGTCGAGGCTATCCAGAAGAGATTTAAGTATTGGCATATTCCTAATACATTTACTGACGAACAAATAAGGAGATTCAGGAGAGGTCAGTTTTTCGACCTAGATATAGCAAATGCATTCGAAAAAGAAATAGAATTAATTAAAAACCGTTTAAATCCAAAATAACACTATGGGAATACACGACAAAGACGATAAAAAGACACCAGTGACCACAGAACAGGCAGCAGCTAAGGTTCAGACAATTGAATCCTTATTCAAAGGGGATGAGATACAGAAAAGGTTTAATGACATGCTAGGCAAGAAGTCAGCAGGATTCATCTCTTCTGTTATTCAGATAACTAGAAATAATAAATTACTAGCCAAGGCAAACCCTGAGTCTATAATGAATGCAGCAGCTATGGCAGCGGCTTTAGATTTACCAATCAATCATAATTTAGGATTGGCATGGATCGTCCCTTATGGCAATGAAGCTCAATTTCAATTAGGATGGAAAGGCTTTGTGCAGCTTGCATTAAGGACAGGTAAATATGAGAAGATAAACGTTATCGAAGTTTACGAGAATCAATTCAAATCATTTGATGCACTTAGCGAAGATCTTGACTGTAATTTCAAGGTAAAAGGCAAAGGAAAGGTTGTTGGGTACGCAGCTTACCTAGAATTGAAAGAAGGATTTAAAAAGACTGTTTACTGGGATAAGGAAGAGGTTGAGGCCCATG
>JABSPR010000096.1 GCA_013214975.1 Flavobacteriales bacterium | reverse complement strand
TATGATCCATCAATTAAACTTGAGATATTATCTGTACCCGATCCTACAATCGCTGTAGTACTCCCAGTAGACCAAGTAAACGTATACAAACTTGGATCTCCTCCCGCTACCAATGCTGTAACTTGGCCGTTAGTACCTCCATTACATGTTGGATTATTCGTTACTGCCACAACATCTACAGTAACCGTTTCCGCCACATCAAACATAATAGCAGAATCTGCCGGACTCGAACAACCAGTAGCAATATCCGTAACCACAAGAGTTGTCCAGCCTGCTGTTAATCCCAATGCCTTTTTGGTCGTTTCACCATTTCCCCATAAATATGTAAAATCGACAGCGTTCATTGTATTACCAAACCCTTGAGTTGGCTGCCCATCTGCAGTTCCATTACTATCTAAGTAACATACATTACCAAGGGGGTCTTCACAACATACTGTAATTGATGGATCCGCCATATAGTCAATTACTATTCCTGCAGAAGCAACTGTTCCTGGATTATCATCTCCAACTGTAACAGTGTATGTTCCAGGGCTAAGATTAGATATAGTTGCCGTTGTGCCGCCATTACTCCATATATAAGTGACGGCACCTGTAATTGATAATGGATCCACCACAACCGTAGCCGACCCATTTCCGTCGTCCTTACATACCTCATCCGTAAAACTAGTAGAAGTAATTACCAATTGTCCGTATCCCATTTGGCATACGAACAAACTAACAACTAGTAGTACTAATATTCTTATATTTTTCGACTTCTGCATTTACTTCAATTTACCTCTGGTTAGATAAACTCTAATTTCTTAAAATTTGGCTAAAACAAAGTGGTTTAACATAGTAGTTTGATAATACTATTATGCCTGAAAGAAACTTTCACCCTAGGTTTTAACACTCCCCGTCATTTTGCTTTAAGCCAACAACATGTCATTTAGACGAAATTCATTCAAAAAGGTTCAACCCTTTAACTAAGGTAAAACCACTTCTATATATACTAGAATCTCTTTTGATTAACTAAATAGACTTTTTAGCGTCATTGAACTTTTCAATATTCAAATCAATGACTTTTATACTCTCAATATCTACTGGCTTTATATAAAATGCAATATTCAACTCTTTGGCTTTTCTTTTATCAAGCGGATTATCACTTGATGTTAGTATGGCCATATACGTTTGGCCAGCTTCCTTAAAATTCAATTTATTATATGCCTCAACAAATCCCCAACCGTTCATTAAAGGCATATTGATATCAACCAAAATCACATTTGGGAACTTCTCACCTGAATCTTGCAAGAAATCTAGTGCCTCCTGCCCTGACGTTACTGAATCAAACGCCCAGTCAACTCCAGATAATTCAATTATACTTTCAGCCATGAAATTGAACACCTCTTCGTCGTCAATAAACAAGACTCTTTTATTCTTTTCAATCTTCAACATGAACAATTGTCTTTGTAATGTTAAACATAGTGATTTATATCATAGATAACCCCATCAACACACCTGAGATTTAACTCTAAAAAACAGGCAATCTTCTACCCTTCTGTTAACTAGCAACATATAAACCAAACAAAAGGCAGTATTAAAACGAAAAAAACGATGAAAAGTTTAGTTTTTTGAATGTAAGATTACTCTCAATATTTCATTTTATTGATATGCTTTACTGGTCAATGCCGGAGCAAAAAAAACTTAATAATTCATATTAAATAAACGATCAACTATCTCAATATAAAAAATGATGGTACAATAATTGTCTTGCTAAAATATCGACACTTTTTTTTTATAAAAAAAGAGCTAATCTGCAATCTAATGGAATCTCATTTTTTCGATTATTTTTGCATTCTAAATAACAAATATGAAACAAGCACTACTCGGATTATTAATACTCTCATTATCTATCACCGGATGCAAATCTGAATTCACTTCAGAACTTCGAAAAACAGTTGAATTAAAAGGCATAGATCTTAAAAAAATTCAATATTACACTTCAGAAACTATAGAACTTAAAAGAGTAATGACATCAAAGGAAACTAAAACTTCTGATGGGGATATTGTGATGGAAGAAGGTCGCCAGGTTGAAATGATCGTTATTGAAAAAGGCACTATGGGGACTTGTGAAAATAGCACAAGCAACAGTTTGAATATCCGATTTGAATTAGGAGAAGGAAATACGTTAACATTCAGATCCAGAGGAGGACTAGGTTACTACGAATTATTCACTGAAGATCCGAAAAACAAAACTGAAACTGATGCTAACAACTTATACTGGGCAAACAATTACGGAAAAGTAAACTATGGCACCAAAGAGTTTGCTACCACTTCAACGTATGCAAGACCTAAATTAATGATTAAGAAAAAAGATTCTAAGAAGACACAGATAAAGAAAAGGAAGGCAAGTGGAATGAAGGTTCAATAAACCTTTACTTATATAGCACTAATTTCCTTTTTTAGAGACATTAAATCTGACAGAAAATCTTCGGAACTTACTTCTAAGCTAGTCTTCAAGTCTTCAATCATATCGACATAATATTCTACACCCTCGTTCAGATTAATTTTAAATTCTGTAATATATTTCACCTGCTTATCCTCTAAAGGTAATTTAAAATCTTCTATTGCATCTTTTAAATACTTAATATAAATACCTATTTCCTTTAAGAACATATTTGGCCTATTCTCAAAAGTCATTACATCATCTCTTCCATAAATATGTGCTATCATTTTATCCATTGATATTATCTCGGAAAAATAAGCTGCGTTAGGACCAGGGCATATGGATTTCCCAGGACCCTCTATTTTAATATCAAGATTTTCATTTTGCAAAGTCCCAGAAACCAATCCAACACAAATACATTCTTTTTCTACAATGGTATTGTAGGCCGATTGATACTTTTCTTGACTTAGCTCTTCTTTTTGACTTTCTAACTCTTTAATCTTTATCTCTTGAAATTTTCTTGAAGATTTACAAATAGGTTCATCCGTATAATCAGTATTAGAAACGAGATACTTTTTCGGACAAGGGCTCCCTGGGTTACCGTTCTTAACATTTTCCCAAAGAATCTCACTTTTAGAAGTCCCTCTTACAGTATTAAACGGAATACCTAATGGCGAAGTTTTACTTAAATAAAAATCTTTTTCCTTTCCATTTTTAATCAAGTCCCTAGTCTCATCATCCAAGTTCGTTACTTCTGGCACTAGTAAAAAAGGAGAAGCCCAACCAACTCCATCTACTTTATAAAAATCCAGTAAAAATTCATGCTCTTTATTTGTACCAATTCCTCCCTGAGTTGTTACTTTTAAATCCATTGGACTAGAAGGAATAGCCTTACCCTTCGATTCTAAGGCATTCACCAATATCGAATGTATTTCTTCTATCAATTCTTCCCTGTCATTTTTAAATTCCTGAAGAATAG
>JABSPR010000095.1 GCA_013214975.1 Flavobacteriales bacterium | reverse complement strand
TTAGATGCAGCATCATGCATAATAATTGTTTTACCATGACTTGGTGCTTCCCCTAATCTGGTATTACGCTGAATGATTGTGTCAAATACGATTTGTTGGAAATGTGTTTTAACATCCTCTGCTACCATTTTAGATAATTTTAATCTTACATCAAACATAGTTAGCAGAATTCCTTCGATATCTAAATCTGGATTTAGTCTTGTTTGAATAATTTTAACAGTATTCAATAACTTGCCTAATCCCTCTAGAGCAAAGTATTCGCATTGAATCGGTATTAGAACCGAGTCTGCTGTAGTAAGTGCATTAACAGTAATTAAACCAAGTGAAGGGGCACAATCGATAATTATAAAATCATATTCAGATTTAATTTTCTCGAAAGATTTTTTCATCATGTATTCTCTATTTGGCAAGTCAATCATCTCTAATTCTGCTGCTACTAAATCGATGTGTGATGGAAGTAAATCTAGGTTTGGTGTCTCAGTGTGTAGAACAGAACTGCTTGGATCAGTGTCATCTACAAGACATTCATAAACACCAGTTTTAATATTTCTAGGATCGAAACCAACTCCAGACGTAGAATTAGCTTGTGGGTCTGCATCTACAAGTAATGTTTTAAACTCAAGTACAGCAAGACTTGCAGCAAGGTTAATCGCTGTTGTGGTTTTACCTACTCCGCCTTTTTGATTTGCAATTGCTATTATTTTCCCCATAACTTTAAACTGTTATTGTTTCGTTGACGTTCATCAGTATTAACTCCTTACCTTTTTCCTTAAACAAGGAAATAGCTTCTTCTTTTTCGATTTTAATAAAACCAAATGTGTCATAATGCATTCCTATGATTTTATCGCACTTAATAAAATCAGTAGCGATAAGAGCATCATTAATATCCATAGTAAAATTATCTCCGATAGGAAGAAAAGCGAAATCGATTTGATCATATTCGCCCAATAGTTTCATGTCGTATGTAAGTGCTGTATCACCAGCGTAATAAAAAGATTTATTATCGCTTTTTATTACAAACCCTCCAGGATTACCACCGTATGTTCCGTCAGGTAAAACGCTAGAATGTACAGCGTTAACATATTTCACTTTGCCAAAATCAAACTCCCAATTTCCTCCGTGATTCATAGGGTGGCCGCCTTCTAACCCTTGTGATTCAAACCAAGAAACGATCTCGAAGTTTGAAATTACTTTCGAAGAATTTCTTTTACCAATAGATATCACGTCGGCTACATGGTCTTCATGGCCATGAGTAACTAAAATATAATCCGCTTTTATCGATTCAATATCTACAGAAGAGGCTAATTCGTTCGGGCTGATGAAAGGATCAAAAAGAATCTTGGCTTTTGATGTCTCTATCTCAAATGAAGAGTGACCGTAATATGTGATATTCATTTGATTTGTGCCTGATTATGAGTGCGAAACATTCTCGTTTTATTTCTTTTAAAATTACAAATCACTTACTTGAGATGTCTTTAAAATGGTGTTACTTTTAAACATATTTATCAACACAGATATATTTTAACCGTGGATAGTAAAGGGAATGTTAGAGCGTATATAGGATTTTTCTCTTCCTCGTTATTTGTGGCCATATTATGGCTGATAAAATATCAAGAAGAAACCAACGGGTTATCCTTCGCTTCATATGGTATTCGGCCTAGAACGATATCCGGCCTTAAGGGGATATTGACTGGTCCATTAGTTCATGGCGACTACGATCACTTAATAAATAACTCTTTGCCGTTATTGGTTCTTGGGACGGCATTGTATTTCTTTTACAGCAAAGTGGCATTGCGTGTTTTTGTTCTATCGTACTTAATTACAGGGGTTTGGGTGTGGGCCGGATCAAGAATGTCGTATCACATTGGAGCTAGTGGTTTGATATACTCCATGACGGCCTTTCTTTTTGTAAGTGGCGTTATTCGAAAGAATATTCGCTTGCTTTCTATCTCAATGATGGTCGTTTTTCTATATGGGAGTTTAATCTGGGGGATATTACCCATCAAGCCGCAAGTATCTTGGGAATCACACTTACTAGGGGGAGTAGTGGGCGTAATAATGGCATTTTTCTACAGGCATTCTGGTCCCAAAGATGATAGATACGATTGGGAAGATGAAGAGGATGATGAAAATGAAGAGGGTAACGTGGTGGATGTAAATTACACTATTATTGAGTAGGTTGTCTTATTTCGAGGTAACATTGATTTTGAAATTATCTACTAGGAAGCGCTCTTTACCTTGATTCCAAATAAAACAGTTTAGCTTGTATTCTGCGCCAACAGCAATGTCTTTAGGTTCAAATTGACATACTGTAGTTTTCCATTTATTCAATTCAAGATTAATCAATGTATAGTTTTCCCAGAAAACGTGTTCATCGTTTTCGTTTGTGATAGATATAACAAATGATGCCTTTTCTAACGTGTTATCTAGCTGTTTAAAGCATGCACTAAGTTCAACGTTGTCAATTTGGTTTAGGTCAACAGATTTTGAATAAAGTATGTTAAACGAAGGACCATAAATTACTCTTTTATCAAGTGCAATTGCTACTGGGTCCTCGCATTGGTCGTTATCGATGTATTTGAAAGAACTGTTTTTTTTGTCTCTGAAATTTAGTTCTGATTTGAAGTTGATTTCTTCTCTTGCCTTTAATTCACCCTTCACCACAGGGGCTTCTACAACAGATTCACTGATATTCCAAAATTCTACCCCACCAAACTCCATCACGATAATAACTACGATGAAACTTATAATTAGAAAATATAACGACTTGTTAGATGCCATCTTTAGTTCAATTTGCTAATTGCAAAATTAAGTATTTAAATATATTTATCGAATATCAAATTTTCTAGTTTTCACCATCCTTAGTATTGTCTAGTTGTAATGGAAATGGATTTTAAGCATTTGAATTGGGACGCCAAACATTTGGCCTATTGAGAGTTTTGACCCTTTAACATCTTCCCAAGAATTTAGAGGTGCTTCAATAACTTGATTATATATTTCATATTTCCCAAAGTGGTTTCGTGCCCGAATAAGAATCTCCACATCAAAAACCCACTTTGTAATAAACTTCTTTCCGAATAATGTTTCGACAATATCTGTGCGGAAAAATTTAGCACCACATTGGCTATCGTAAACAGGTAACTGCGTTATTAAACTTGCTCCTGTTGCAAAAACACGACCTATATAATGGCGACTAAGCTTTCGTTCGATGTTAGCGCCAAGTCGCTTCAATCTGCAGCCCATAATTATTGCAGCCTCGTTCTCTTTATTTTTAAACCCAAGGAGGTAATTTATTTCTGATAATGGGGTTGCCAAGTCTGCGTCGAAAAATCCAATGTTGGCAAAATCTCCTAAACTAAGAGCATGAAGCATGCCTCTTCGAACAGCCTCTGCCTTTCCCGAATTTTTGTCAATATCGTAGACTTTAACATTATTTACGTATTGCGATTTAAGTGCGTTAAGAACTTCTATTGTATTGTCCGAGCTTCCATCGTTTACAAAGCAAAATGTTACATTCGGATTACTTCCGATATATTGCGAAAACTCATTAGCAGGGAGTCGATTCGCCTCGTTATAGCATGGGACAACAATACAGATATTATTCATTTACTTATTGTAAGCCTTGTTTGGGTCTTTAATCATAGAATATGTTTTGGATCGTCTCTTGTTATTTTGAATAGAAACTAACAAATAGTTACATTATTATTCTGTGGTTATTTTTAAATAATTCTTTATTGCTTGTATCATTTATATTGTCGACTCGGAAGTGTGTAGATCCTTTATTGAATAGCAAAAGTTCGTCAATGTAAATCCTTTTAACAGATTTGTTATCTCCTTTAATAATG
>JABSPR010000094.1 GCA_013214975.1 Flavobacteriales bacterium | reverse complement strand
CCAGAGCCAGATAGGCCTGTCATCCAAAGTACTGCTGCTTTTTGATTCAGCGCAGTTTCTTTGTCTTCTCTTTGGAGAAGTCTGTCAAATACTGGATGTATGTTGTTATCAGTCAATTTTGTGCTTCTTTTTGTTCAGGAATACTGGTGTAAAAAAGAGCACAAATTTAATAAATATCCCAATACTAGTAAGGGTAAATGGTCATAAATAATGGTATCGGAACAACGAATCTTAATAGACTATTACTTGCACCATGCTTTTCTATTTGTATAGCTAGTAAAAAGGCTTTATTTTTGCCACAGATGATAAGAATAGAGACAATATCAATATCAAGAAATGCGACATTTTCATGTGCGCATCATTTTCATCATGCCTCATAATCGGGGATTAAACAATACATTACTTTTAATAATCCCCATCTTGCGTGTAGTTCACGCTAATGGATGTACTATGTAAAAATATTTTATACAGATCATGGAAAGAAAATTAAGAATAGCAATTCAGAAATCGGGAAGGTTAAGTGAGAAGTCGCTTCAGCTTTTAAAGGAATGTGCCATTGGTTTTAATAGTGGATTTTTGCAATTGAAAGCCCAGTCTAGTGAGTTTCCTGCAGAATTACTCTATTTGAGAGATGATGATATTCCTGGATATGTTGAGAAAGGGATTGCGGATATTGGGATAGTAGGTCTTAATGTCGTTGAAGAAAAAGAGGTAGATATCGAAATCGTGGAGAGATTAGGGTTTGCCAAGTGTAAACTATGTATCGCCGTTCCAAAGGATGTTGATTTTAAAGGACCTCAAGATCTTAACGGGTCGACTATTGCAACTTCTTACCCAGTTATTTTAGGAAAGTATTTGAAGGAGCAGAATATCTCTGCAGATATACATTTAATCAATGGTTCTGTAGAAATTGCTCCGGCGATCAATTTAGCGCAAGCAATATTTGATATTGTAAGTACAGGAAGTACTCTTTTAAGTAATGGACTAAAGAAGGTAGAAGAAGTTACTTCTTCAGAAGCAGTATTAATTGGTAGCAATAATATGCCTGCAGAAAAGAAAGCGATTCTCGATCAGCTTATGATTCGAATAAGAGCTGTCCTTGCAGCAAAAGGCAAGAAATATGTTCTAATGAATGTTCCGACTGATAAGATTGATCAAGTTAGAGCTTTGCTTCCAGGAAAGAAGAGTCCAACGATTATGGCTTTGGCACAAGAGGGATGGAGTTCACTTCATACAGTAGTAGAGGAGAAGAAATTTTGGGAAATATTAGAAGATTTAAAATCCGCAGGAGCGGAAGATATTTTGGTATCTCCAATTGAGAAAATGATATTGTAGAAGAATTTTTATAATGAAAAAGGCATTATTTCCTGGTAGAGATCAATGGGCTGAAATCTGTTCACGTCCTGTTGCCGATCATTCCGCTATTCAAAAAATAGTTTGGGATATTATCGACAACGTAGGGATGAACAAGAATAAAGCGCTATTTGAGTATACAGCTAAGTTTGATGGTGCCGAACTTGACGATTTTAAAGTAAGCGAAGAAGAATTCATTGAGGCATCTAATTCGATCTCTCAAGAGTTAAAAGATGCGATAACTGTTGCTCAAAAAAATATTCAAAAATTTCATGAGTCTCAATTAAAAGACGAAGAGCCAATCGAGACAATGCAAGGCGTTACGTGCTGGAGAAAGAATGTGGCCATAGAAACCGTGGGATTGTATATCCCTGGAGGATCTGCCCCGCTTTTTTCAACCGTATTAATGCTTGGAATACCTGCAATGATAGCTGGTTGTGAGCGTATTGTTTTATGTACACCTGCTAATAAAAAAGGAAAAGTAAATGAAGGTGTTTTGTTTGCAGCAAGTATAGTTGGAATCACAGATATTTATAAAGCAGGAGGTGCACAAGCAATCGCGGCGATGGCAATTGGTACAGAGACTATCCCACGAGTAAACAAGATATTTGGACCAGGTAATCAATATGTAACTGCCGCCAAACAAAGCGCCTCTCAGTTGGGAGTGGCTATCGATATGCCGGCGGGTCCATCAGAGCTTTTGGTGATGGCTGATCAATCGGCTAACACCGAGTTTGTCGTAGCAGATTTATTATCGCAAGCTGAACATGGTGCCGATAGTCAGGTGATTTGTTTAGTAAAGACCGAAAATCAATTACTCAAAGTACAAGAGGAATTGCTGAATCAAATCGGATCGCTGCCTCGAAGAGACATGGCAAGAAAGGCCATAGAGAATT
>JABSPR010000093.1 GCA_013214975.1 Flavobacteriales bacterium | reverse complement strand
ATCCTCAATTGCCCATACCTTAAATTTATTCATTGCTTGTACTCTTAATGGGGTAGGGAAGTCTGGCGAGTGATACACTTCTTCTGGTCCGAGCGAAAGAAAGCCTTCGCCAAACGATTCGTTGTTTTGCGCTCTACCACCATGAATAGACATGGCCTCTAATACTTTTACTTGAATGCCGTTATCGTCGAGCTCCTTAGCAGCGTACATACCTGCAGCTCCCGCACCAATTACAATTACGTCGAAATCAACAGTTGTTTCTTTTGCTTGCTTTTGTTCCGAGCAATTAGATAATAAGAAGAGACCAGCTATTGCTAAGGCGTTTAATTTAAAATACATAGATGTGCGTTTGATTGGTTGTGAAAGTACAAATAAGCATGTGGAGTAGACCCCTCGTTTTCTGAAAATAATACGGCAATAACTCAGTCTTAGTAACTAGGTGTTTTTACGTATAATTGGCTAGTAGTTAATACGTTGCATTAAACAAATGCAGTATGGCTGCGTATCATAGAACTACCAACTGAGTTTTATTGAGGAGAATAATGTTCGGAATTGAACAGAAAGAAAAGTTGTGTGCCATGAAAAATATAATAAAAACAAACCTAATTCTATTACTTATAGTCCTTATAGGCGTAGCCATATTTGGAGAATCTTGCTATGGTAAATCCGATGATATTAAAATTTCAGATAAGAATGCACAGAAATTATACATTAAAGGCGATTATGCAAAAGCTATATATGTGTATAGAGAACTCCATAAGGATAATCCGCAGAATACATTCTTTAGTTACATGCTCGGTGTATGCTTCTTTGAAATTGGCGATCAGAACGATTTAGCACTGTCTAACCTTGCTCGATCGGTAGAGGGAATGGGATCATTTATCAATTCTTCTCCATCCGATGCACATTATTATTATGCTCTTTCCTTGCATAAAGACACGCAATACGATAAGTCGATAGATCACTTGGTTAAGTATAGAAGTTTTGTTGAGGAAGACTTGGACTATGAAACAGCTCAAATACAATATCATTTTGGAGGAGAAATAACCGATAAGAATAAGGATAGATACGAGAACATGGTAAATTCAGATTCTAGTATCGGCCATATAAACGAAGTGATAACCAAGATCAACGAAGAGATCGCAAAGAATAAAAAGCTAATTCGGACCGAGATTGCTGAAATCGAAAAGTAAAAGCGTCCTAGATCATCCCGTTTTAGAGCGGTAAATGCCCTAAGTGATTAAGGTTAAGATGTATTGATGTGCAATTTTATATGTAAATGCGTAATATTGATTTAGCAAATCGCATATCTGGTAAAACAAGATGTTTTTATAACAACAGATTGTGGTAGTGTAATTAATGAAAAACAGAGCCAAAAGAAATATACTAAGTCTACTATGTTTATTTATATGCCTGGCTTCGTTTGGACAAGAGGGTGATATGATAATTTCTGATAAGAATGCCAATACGCTTTTTGAGCAAGGAGAATTTGAAAAAGCGGCGCATGTCTTTAATACTTTAAGCGCCGATAATCCGGATAATACATTTTTCAGTTATATGCTCGGGGTTTGTTATTATGAAATTGGAGAAATAGATAAAGCACTGGTTAATTTGGATAAGTCTCTGATTGGGATAGGTTCGTTTGGGAACTCATCTCCAACAGAGGCTTTTTATTATTACGCTATGGCACTCCAGAAAAACAAGCAGTTTAGTTTATCGACAGATAATCTCCACGAATACCAATGGTTTATTCAGAAAGATTTAAAATTAAAGACTAGTCAGATTCGATCTGTCTTTGGAGAAGTAACGGAAGAGAATGAAGCACAGCTTGACGCTATGCTGATAGAAGACCAGCAGATAGTTCACCTTAATGAGGTGCTGGTTAAAATTGAGGTAGAGGTAGAAAAGAACGAAAAGTTAGTAGGGAGCCAAACAGTGGAAACCGATAAGTAATATTTTACTATCTTGTGATTAGTAAAAGCTCTGGATATTGCTTCCTATACCGAGTTTAGTTTTTATGGAAAGCATTATTTTTTTGTAGAAAAACAGAAAGTTATGTTGCGGGTAGTGGAAAAAAAATCTTACAGATTTATAATTATTACACTGGGCCTATTTATAGGCCTAAGTTCGTTTGCTACAGCCGGAAGAATTAAGGTATCCGATAAAATTGCGAATAAGCTTTTTGTTCAAGGTGAATATGGAGAAGCGATATACATGTACAGGTTATTGCATTTTGATGACCAAGAGAAGACGTTCTATAGTTACCGACTTGGGATATGTCATTTTGAAATAGGAGGTCAGAACGATGCGGCTATTGTACATCTTGCCGAATCTGTAATAGGTATAGGCACAAGCACCAGTACTTCACCACCAGAGGCTCTGTATTTTTATGCGCTTGCTTTGCATAAGGATAGGCTGTATCGGAAATCGATAGCGAGCCTGCTTAAATATAAGAAGTTTGTTCAGGAAGATGCGGATATGGTAACCTCGCAGTT
>JABSPR010000092.1 GCA_013214975.1 Flavobacteriales bacterium | reverse complement strand
TTTCATCAATAAAAACAACTAAAATGGAGATGATAAAATTAGAAAAGCAAATAAAAAATGGCATTCTGTTATTTATAATTGGATTAATTCTAAGTGGGGTTACTGCTTTTCCACTAGAAACGGAACTTAAAATATTAACGGATTTATTAACGCCTAGCACGTTCATACACGACTGGATTTCGGCAACGCATGAAGGTGTAAAGTTTGCAAACGACAACTACCCTTTCCTTGCGTACGGGACGGATTGGTTAGCTTTTGCTCACCTTGTTATTGCTGTAGTATTCATCGGGCCTTACTTAGATCCAGTTAGAAATATCTGGGTTATAAAATTCGGCATGATTGCATGCGTGATGGTATTCCCTTTGGCTCTTATTGCCGGACCAATTAGAGGAATTCCACTTTACTGGCAACTGGTAGACTGCTCATTTGGGATCTTCGGATTTGGGCTACTCTACTTAATTCACACCAAAATCAAGCTTTTAGAAACCACTAAATCTTCAAACTATGCTTATTAAATCAATCAACTGGCTTACTCTGCTTGCATGTTACTTGGTAGTATGTATTCCAGATTATTTCCTGGTAGCCTTACTACGATCATTTACAGTTCAAATTGCTTGTGCATCATTTGTTATTGGCATCTATTATTTCGGAAAACAAAATCACATTCATTACGGGATAGCTGTTACAAGTATTGTCTTATGCTTCGCCACATTTACGGGTGCATTTATAAAAGAAGATGTGTTGGCTACGGATTCAGATACATTTACTGTTGCCCATTTTAATGTTCTAAAGTTCAACAACAAGTTCGATAGTGTAATTAATAGCGCTTTAGAAACAGATGCAGACATCATCTCTTTTCAAGAAACCAATGCTATTTGGGATTTCAAGCTCAGGAAAAAATTAAGTAATAAGTATCCTTATGTAATTTCCGTTCCTAAAGAAGCATGCTGCTATGGACTCTCAGTTTTCTCAAAAACTAAAATATCCAATGGTGAGACTACATTTTTCGGAGGACATCCAAACCTCGTAGGTGACATTGAACTTAATGACACCACTGTACATTTTGTTTGTTCGCATACTGCTGCTCCCACATCTAATGCCGGTTTTGAAAACAGAAACCAACACATCAAAGAGATATCAAGCTATGTATCTAATCTTGACCAACCTGTTTTGGTAATCGGTGATTTTAATAGTGTACCCTGGGATATTAATATCCAAGGATTCAAGTCAAGAACAGGTTTAATAGATAGCCGTACGAATATTTGCCCAACCTACCCTGCTTGGCTTAAAATCGGCATGATCCCGATAGATTTCATTTTCCATTCTGAAGAACTAACCTGCACAGAGTTTAATAATATAGACACTACCTCCTCTGATCATTACGGGGTAATAGGCCAATATAATTTTAAAGCGATATGATAACAGATACTCAACCAAACCCATTGATTAAACAAATTGGATGGCTCATACTCTTTAGCATAGCTATGGGCTTTCTTGAAAGTTCAGTAGTCGTTTATTTGAGAGAACTCTACTACCCTAATGGCTTCGACTTCCCCCTAGAACCCATTGACAAAGAAATTGCTTTCACTGAGTTTTGGCGAGAGGTTGCGACTATTGTAATGCTCGCTGGTATCAGTATTCTGTCTGGCACTTCAAAGACACAACGATTTGCATTCTTCCTTATCTCTTTTGCAATTTGGGATATCTTCTACTATGTCTTCCTCTATATTCTATTGGCCTGGCCTTCTACATTAATGACATGGGATATTCTTTTCTTGATTCCGGTTCCATGGGTTGGCCCTGTGGTTACACCAGTAATTATTTCTCTATTAATGATTGGCTTAGGAAGTAGTCTAATCTATCATAATGCAGGAGGAATGAATTGGAAGGAATGGTCTTATTCCATTGTAGGTTCTCTTATCGTTGTTTTCTCATGGACACTAGACTACTTCACTTTTATAACAAGGAAAGGCTCAAACCAAGGCCTTTGGACACTTTCATCCGAACACGACTTATTTGACTCTACAGCCAAATATATACCGCAAGATTTTAACTGGTACATCTTTTTGTTTGGCATCACATTTCTTCTATTTGCCATCTATTCATACAATCGTAGATGTCTAACTCAGAGGGTATGATTAAATCCAGATTAAACAGTTTCAAATACGCCCTAACAGGAATCCTTGTGACCTTTAGATCAGAAACCAATTTTAGAATTCATCTTACTGGAGCCTTTTTAGCAATTTTACTGAGTACCTATCTTAGTATATCTAGGATTGAATGGGTTGCTATCATTCTTTGCATAGTCCTTGTTTTAGCAGCTGAAGTATTCAATACTTCTATAGAGAAATTGGTTGATCTCATGCATCCTGAAAGAAGTGATAAAGCGGGAGTAATTAAAGATATTTCTGCAGGTGCGGTTTTGATAACAGCTATTGGGTCTTTAGTAGTAGCGGGAATAATATTGGGCCCCAACGCATTAAAACTACTATGAATAGATATAATGAGGATAACGCCTCTACCCTATTACAATTGAAAAAGACCAGTCTTTATCACTGAATAGAATTAGGTAATTTAGTATACAAAGAGGAGAAATAATGAAAATTAAGAAAAGGTATATCGTATTGTTGATTATTGGATTTGCATTTATTTACGATTCATACTATCCTTCATGGTTAATAACAGGATCATATAAAAGCCATGTATCTGATACATTTGCGACTGGAGGAATAGAGGATAATGAAACGTTAGAAATATTTAGTGACGGAAGTTTCAAAGCTGATAGTTGGGGAGATGGGACTTGGAAACTAGAACATCGATTTAAAGGAACTAGAATTTATTTCAAATTCAAAAATGAAGGAGTAAGTACCTATTTCTATCGTAGGATGTTCTTTAGTAAGCCAAGAATCGAAATATTTAGAGACTTGAATTCTGCATTTATAAAGGACTAAATTAAAGCAACTGGCTACAACAAAACCTAAAGTAAATGGCCAAAACTATGATTCCCCTAATTGTAAAATTCTTTAAAATTTGGTGGTACCCAATAATGGTTCTCGTAATCTCTGGTGCAATTTTTTTAACAGGGTTATTGGTTAAGCAAGATTTTGTGATCGACATAAGTTTGCTGGGATTTCTAATTGCGTGCATCTTGATTTTCATTTCATGCATAACGCAACTCTTTATAAAAAAATGGTATTTCGGTCTTCTTCAAGTAGCCATTACCGTTCCCATTATTTATTACCTACTTCTTTTAATGGCACTTTCTCCCCCAGATTTCTTTGCGGCGCACTTAGCAATACCCAGCGATATTGAGATTTCTAATCCTGCTACTAGCGAACCATCTCATGAAGAAATTCATAGTAAAAAGCTTGTTTTAACACAAAGTTTTCAGCCTGGTATCTATAATTATTACGTATTACATTCTGGAGATAATCAAGGCACATACTTTATAAAAGCTTATGAAATCACCTCTAATCAAGTCCTTTCAGAATCAAGACTAAAAGACAGATCGAAAATTTACGCGGATGAAACTTATCAAAAAGTGCATAAAAATGATTTCACTATTTATGAAGGTGACTGGGGTCAGGAATATGCGGCAAGAATTGAATTATGGTTTATCCCGAGTAACGGAGGTTCTGAATACAAAATTGAAGAGAGCAATTATATAGTTGAAGGATGGATGAGATAACAGTACATGACTACATTCTTCTTACATTTAACTTCGCGGTTATTAAGTATCTAGCAAGGCAATCCGGTGGACATTTTGCCCAATAACGATAAATATTACGCTAGACTATGATGCTTTAGCCAAGGGTAGATGGTATGGATAAATGGAAACAGCCTTTACAAAAGACTGACCTATCTAATAATAGTTACGGTACCTGCAACAGTTTCAACTTCAGAGTTATTCACGTCGACACGATTAACGCCATCAAACCCTTTCGCTGATATAACATAGAAGTATACTCCATCCGGCACTTCCCTTCCTGCGAGGGTTCGTCCATCCCATGCAGCCTCCGGGGATTCCCAGTGATACAGTTTCCCTCCCCAGCGGTTATATATATCGCCTTCAAAAAACTCCAAATAACAATGATCTATCATTTCAAAAATGTCGTTCACTCCATCTCCATTTGGTGTAAATACGTTTGGTATTTGTAAACAAGAAGGGGTACTTACATTAAAAGAGAGGCTATCTGATGCAGGACAAAAACCATTTTTACTAACTGTTAGTTTCGCAAAGAATCTAGTTGGCATCCTATGTTCAAAAACATAAGACGGTATACTATCACCAAGAGCCTCTCCTTCTTCAGTTATGATCACATCATTGGTATTCGGATCATCATGTTCCATCCAATACCTCCAAATATTTTCATTCAAAGTCCTATTTGTACTCAAATCAATAAATTGAACATCCAAAGGCCCTATATAGTACCCATCGGCTTGCGGTTCAATAGGATCCGAAATCCAATCAAACTTAACCGACACGCTATCTGGTCGTTTCACCTCAATAGATGCAGTTATTGAACATTCGTTATCATCTGAAACAGTAACACGATAACTTCCATCGTTAAATCCACATACCCCTCTTCTCATAGAGTTTGAATAAATAGAAACACCACCTTCAGAAGGCAAATCAAAAGTTCCATCGGTTAGGT
>JABSPR010000091.1 GCA_013214975.1 Flavobacteriales bacterium | reverse complement strand
TTTATTCCTTATAATTTAGCTTACGGTGTTAGTGGCCGTCCACCAATTCCAGGAAAGGCTAACTTGATATTTGAAGTGGAGTTAATGGATGTTCGATAGAATATTTCCCTAATATTTCATATTCTCTACTTGATTCTTGATGGCTAATAAGTCGTTTATAAGTTAAGTTTCTAAATCTTTGATTTTAGTCGGTATTTTGGCAAATTTAGCTCGCTTAATAAAGATAAATACAGTTCAGATGCTTTCAGTAATTTCGCCTGCGAAACGGCTCGATTTTTCAGATGCTAATAATATTGCGGATTCAACAAATCCCATGTTTATTTATGAATCGAGTGATTTAGTTAAAAAGCTTAGAAAATATTCGGCAAAGCAAATTGGCAAACTGATGAGTCTTAATAGTGATTTGTCAGAGTTGAATTATGATAGATATCAAAATTGGTCTACCACCTTTAATTCGGAAAACTCCAAACAGGCTGTTCTTGCTTTTAGTGGTGAAGTTTACCGAGGGATGAATGCAAGTAGTTTTGAAAAAAAAGACTTTGATTTTGCACAAGATCATCTTCGGATTTTGAGCGGTCTTCATGGGGTTTTACGTCCTTTAGATCTAATTCATCCTTATAGATTGGAAATGGGTACGAAACTAAAAGTTGGTCGCAAAAACAATCTTTATGAATTTTGGCAGGAAATAGTATCGAATGAAATATCAATTCAACTAGATGGTCACAAGAATCGGATATTGATTAATTTAGCATCAAATGAATATATAAAGGCAGTAAATCTTAAATCTTTGGATGCCAGGGTGGTTACACCGGTTTTTAAGGATTGGAGAAATGGAGAATTTAAGTCAATTATGACTTATGCAAAGGTTGCCAGAGGTTTAATGACTGGTTATATAATCAAGAATAGAATAGAGAAAGCAGAAGGGTTGAAAGACTTTTCAATAAATGGATATAGTTATAATAAGGGGATGTCTTCGGAAGATGATTTTGTCTTCACTAGAAAAGAAATTTTGAATTAATAAATTAATAAAATGGCAAATAAGAGAAATTTAAAAAAAGCGGTTAACGAATTAATATTTGATATTATCGAAGAGTGCTTTTCGGCAGAAATTGATAACCCTGAGAAGAATACGAAAGATGCAAATTCAATTATTGAAGAAGCTGTACAACTAAGAAATACTTTGATTTCAAAGATTAGTTCTAAGGTAGATCAAAAAGAAAGAAAGAAGCATTTTGCATCTATCACAGATGGTTTATCGGAAGGTGTAAATGCGTTATTAGCTAAAGTTGATAAACTAAGCTAGTATATTAAGAGTGAGTAAATAGAATATCTAATAAAATAAAGAAATGACAACAGCAGTAATTAAGACAGCAAAAGGAGATATGAAGGTTGAGTTCTTCGATAAAGATGCTCCAGGTACGGTGGCTAACTTCACCAAATTGGCAAAGGATGGTTATTACGATAATTTAAATTTCCATAGAGTAATCCCGAATTTTGTTATTCAAGGTGGCTGTCCTGATGGAAATGGGATGGGTGGACCTGGTTATAATATTGACTGCGAATTAGACGGCGATAACCAATATCACGATAAAGGTGTGTTGTCAATGGCGCATGCTGGTCGAAATACAGGTGGCTCACAGTTCTTTGTTTGTCATAGTAGAGATCAAACGGCTCATCTTGACGGTAATCATACTTGCTTTGGTAAAGTAGTAGAAGGGTTAGAGATTATTGATCAAATAGAAGAAGGAGATAAAATAAATAGCATAACAGTAGCAGAATAAATTAAGATATGAGTTTAACGATTTCGGGTAAAATAACCCAAATACTAGAAGTAGAAAGCGGCACAAGTAAAGCAGGAAAAGAGTGGAAAAAACAAAATTTTGT
>JABSPR010000090.1 GCA_013214975.1 Flavobacteriales bacterium | reverse complement strand
TCATCAACCGATAACATAGTCCGTGCTACATAAGAGGTGTCGTCCAAATACGGTTTTAGCATACCGCCCGAATGGTTTTCATTAATGCCATCCATAAAGAGCTTGACTGTATTAAACTTTAATAGCTCGCCGCCATAAGTTTCTCGATATCTTAACATCTCAGGAATAGCCTTTGCTGTTCTTTCAGGAGTATATATCTGATAGGTGCCTTCATATCGCACAGGAAGATTGCCTTCCTTTTCAAGTCGAGATATGAAGTTATATACTTGATCTTCAAAGCCGAAATTCCCTGCATCATACAGAGTGGTAATCCCGTTTTCGCTTAAGGTTTGTAGTGCATCGACTATGTTTTGCTCATGGGTTTTTTTATGCTTTCCTTCACTAAACCCGAACTGGTCTATGAAGTGTTGCCATCCTGCGCCTTCTTTAACCCAGCCTGTTAGTTCACCGTTTTCATCAGTTACATAAGTAGCCAGGCCAGGTTGCGGATCCTTTGTGTTCTTGTCAACGCCAATAACCTCAAGAGCTTTCGAGTTTAGCCAGCTGTCGTGCCAGGCCTCGCTAGCAAACCAAACCGGACGATCTGGAACCACTGCGTCTAGTTCTTCTTTGTTTGGGCCTAAGCTACCATGCACATACATGTCGGTAGGCCAACAACAAATCCGCAACCATTCCTCATCTGGATGCTCCTCTGCATAATCCTTAACTGCCGCTAACATATCCTTTTTATTGTCCTCGTCTATCTCTCCATAATGCTCCACATCTATGTATCCTGGATGAGCATGTGCATCTATCATTCCTGGAATAATTACTTGCCCTTTTAAATCAATGATTTTGGTATCACTCGACCGATGAGTTAAAGCTGTTTTATTGTCTCCGGAATAAACTATTTTATTACCTGTAACAACAAGTGACTCAGTTGGTTGGTTTATTTTACTTGAAGTAAATATTTTAGCATTAGTTATTATGAGTGTTGCTTCTTTTTTAGAAGTATAATCTGCAGAGATTGAGCACAATGGTAATAGTATAATTGCCATCCCAAACAAACCCTTTTGAAGTGTATTCATTCTCTTTTATTTTTTTCGAAAGTTAAGGAAATTCTGAATTGGGATTTGGGTAGAGAGCCTAAGAAATCGGCAAATTCTATTAATATAGATATTGGATTTAAGGTTGGTATTCGTCGTGTAGAACGTAATCAGAAAAGCGATTAAGTAAATTATCTATCGCTTTAATAAAAGATTGGATGCTATTTGTTAAGCTTTGTCTAATTAATCGTCAATCGGTTGGTCCACAAACCTATTATAAGCAAAGGTGAGCAATAGAACGAATAATGCCCCACCTAACCCTATTGCCACGCTTTGATAACTATTAAGGCTAAAGGATATTCGAATGAAAATCGTTGCTAATACGAAGCCTGAGTACCTGAAAATATGAATGTATTCGGATGAATATCGAAGAGCAAACAATACAATAACAATGTCATTAAATATTAAGATCGTGTAAAAGGCTTCGAACGATCGATTATATGCTAGAGTATCAAACGATAAGTTGTTGACCCCAGATTGAATAAAGGAGATAACATCGTATGCGCCAATAATGAAAAAGGCTATCATCAGAATGAGTGCCAACACTTTCTTGAAGTTGATAAAGCCCACTTGGTCGTCTTCATTGGAAGTAACCCGAACGTGCTTTTGGAGGTTGTAGGTGTAGTGCACAACGATAAAAATTAACAGTCCTCCCACACCATAGTCAAACATATTCATCAAAGGTTCAGACTGTAAGGTCCAGTCGTGGAGGTGGTGTATTTTGCTAAACTCCTTAAAACCGGCTCTTAGGAATATAAGAGATAACAGTTCGTACTGCTTTAGATTGGCCTGTGCTACAGACTTGGGAAGAACAAAGATTAAACTGAATAACTCCATGATAAGTAGGAGGGTAAAGGATATCTCAATAGCAAAGAATGGATGGTTGAAGAAATCGTTAGAAGTCTCAATTAATCCTAAGGCTATCACTCCATAAAAAAGGAAGCCTAGTATTAAACTCATTACAAGTAAATTACTCGTAATTCTTCGGGCAGATTTACCTTCCCAAAGCGCATCG
>JABSPR010000089.1 GCA_013214975.1 Flavobacteriales bacterium | reverse complement strand
GTCTTTAGAATTATCTAGGGGGAAACGAATACAAACTATTTGGATCAAGTGTCTTCTGTCCTTGGATGGGGTTGAAACAGATGGGTATTTCTTTGCATCTTCGTCAAACGTTATTAATCAGTTTTCTATCTCTTATTCCTTAAGCCATTTCGCTGGAGAGATTGACTTGAGTAATGCCCCATTAAATGCCACTGTAGACGGAGTGGAATATGATGAAACTTATTCGAGTTTAGACATAATACTATCTAAAGAAAAGGGCATAATAAAGCTATGTGGTGGTTCTGAGAGTAAATGTTATCATGTCTACGATAATCAAGATTAAGTTCGGAGTGACTCGAACACATTGAGAAGCTCACATTTTCAATAAAAGGTGTATTGCTCGTGTTCAACGTTCAAATCTAAAGTTCATTTATATTTAAAGGTTCGATAATCCCCTTATGCTATGCCATGAAAAAAGCCTTGACACATTAAGTATCAAGGCCTGTATCTGCTAAGTTTTCGCTCTATTATTACTCCTCAATTATATGATGATCTAAAGGCAAGCCTAATTTTCGATTTGTCTCTTCCTCTAACGTGGCTTCATCAACTATTGCCTTAATTAATGCTTGATCCTTTTCCTCTCTACTAAGATTCATTGCATTAATTCGGTCTCTCTCTATTTGATTGTGATTTTTCACCCTCTCAATGTAAATTCTCTTCTTTTCGATTTTTTCTTCTTCTGAATCGCCAGCGATTTCTTTTTTTTTGGCCGACTTCATTGCTACGCCTTCTTCGGGAATAGTAATGTTTTCGTGTTCCGCGAGAAAGGAATAAATTTCTTCTTTCCCCTTCCACTCTTTACCTAATCCAAAAGAACCACCAAGCATAATTGAACCTTTCCAATGTTCATTGTGTAATCTAAGGTTTAATTCATCTTTATTATCGGAAGGATAACCACCTAAAGCATTTGCAAATAAAAGCACATTGCCATTAGCATGTAAATCCACAGGCTGATTTTCATCATTATTCTGTGAGCGAATAATTGATTCAAAACCTTCATAGTTATTTAAACTCCAAGTCTGGGGAGCAACAGCAACAATATGAATAACTTGATCTTTTTGAAGAATATCATCACCTCTGAAAACTTTGTTAATTTTCACATAATATACGGCATATAGAATCCCATCAGATTCAAAGAAAGAATCTCCATGCGTAACGCCTTCAAATATAAGTTCAGCGTTAAAAACGTCTTCTGCTTGATTATCATCCCAAGAAACTTGTGCATTTACAAGGAAGGGCACGAACAGTAACACTATTATTAGATATTTCATATTTACCAAGGTATTAATTTATCTCAACTTCATTATTTTGTGCGATGAACTTTGATGATTCGTCAGTACTAATCAATTCCCAAGCACTTCCTTCTATTTCATCAATTATACCAGCAATTACGGTATTTGAAAACATCAAATGCGTAATCGTTATTACTACAATAAGATATTTCATTCTACAACTATTTGCGCATGGAGTATGGGTTGTGAACGCTTATTTTTACCAACATCGTCACCATCATTAAGAGGATCTAAAGTGAGTTCTTAATTACTCTTCGTCC
>JABSPR010000088.1 GCA_013214975.1 Flavobacteriales bacterium | reverse complement strand
CACAAGGGGATTTCGTTTCTAAGATTCATGGCAATGGGTTTGTTAAGAGCGCTCGTTCAACCGGAACGGTACTTGCAATTGAAATAGAAACGGGCGAAAGTTCTTCTTACTTCAGCAATATTAGAGACCACATTTATAATTACTTTATGGATAGAGGGGTAATTATTCGTCCTTTAGGAAACGTACTCTATTTGGTGCCACCATTTTGCATCACAAAAGAGGAGTTGAAAGGGGTGCATAATATGATTGTTGATTTTCTTGATTCTTTATCAGTCAAACAGGAGTAATCTCAATTTAACAATCAATACTTTTGGCAAATGACTTTGCTAATAGTTATTGTTACATGCGCTATCTCCATTATAGCTTTCTCTAAAAGGGAGTTGTTTAATAAACTTCTTTTTGCACCTAATAAAATATTAATTGAAAAGGAGTGGTATCGCATGGTATCACACGGTTTTATTCATGCAGATTGGATGCATTTGTTTTTCAATATGCTTGCTTTGTATATGTTTGGTGGAATCGTTGAAGATTATTTTGATGCCATCTTTGGCGGGAAATCAACGTATTATTTTATTCTACTCTATATGGGCGGTCTCATCTTTGCCTCGCTAAGAACTTTGCAGAAAGAAAAGGATAATTATATGTACAGCAGTGTAGGTGCTAGTGGCGCTGTTTCTGCAATTGTATTTGCTTCTGTTTTGTTCGATCCATGGCACAGTATCTATGTTTACTTTATTAAAATGCCTGGAATCGTTTGTGCTATTGGGTTTGTCGCATATTCAATTTATATGGGTAAAAAGAATATCGATAATGTGAATCATGATGCTCATTTATGGGGAGCTCTTTTTGGGGTGGCTTTTACGATAGTAATGGAACCTAGGGTTCTTGGATTGTTTATTGGTAAACTTTTAGAATATTAGAATTATGGCTTCATTAGTAAATTTCGATAGTAATCTGGTAGACTCATCTACCGTAATTACCGTTAATAACCGAGCATTCAATTATGGCGATGGCCTCTTCGAAACAATGCGCTTTATGAATGGGCAAGTTCAATTTATCGATCGTCATTTTATGCGTCTTTCTATAGGAATGGAAATGTTGGGAATGAAGGTGCCATCTCATTTTACTGCAGATTATATAAGTAGGGAAATAAAGAGATTAGTGAACGACAGAGATCTACGTGGATCTGCAAGGATCAAGATGGTTGTCTTTAGAAAAGAAGGCGGGTTTTATCTTCCAGATACAAATGATTTTTCTTTTTTAATTACATGTGATGAGATCCCGAATGGGTATACACTAAATGCTGGAGGTGTAAAGCTAGGTGTGTTTGATGAAGTTTTGTTACAGGAAAGTCCATACGCTAATATTAAGCATCTGAATAGATTACCTAATATTTTGGCAGGAAACTATTGTAAAGAAGTAGGTTTCGATGATTGCTTAATGTTGAATGGAAAGAGGGATATTGTCGAATCTATGGGTTCAAATATTTTTTTAGTTAAAAAAGGAAACTTAACAACACCTAAGTTGGAAGATGGTTGCCTGGCCGGTGTGATGCGAAGTGTGATAATCGATATAGCAGGAAATGCAGGAATGTCGGTGAGTGAAGAATCGTTAACTCCAGAAAGTGTTGAAGAGGCGGATGAAGTGTTTCTAACCAATGCTATTAGCGGAGTTAAATGGGTAGGAGCTTATAAGCGTAGGCGATACCTTAATACCAAATCTAAGATCTTGATAATGTTTTTGAACAAAAAGGGAGTTTGATTAATTTAAACTAGGGTCCTCTGGGAAATTCGCCATTTGAGTAAATTCTTTTCCCATTTCAATAACTGTAGATTTCCACATTTCTTTATAGTTTTCATCTAGTAAGTGCTCCTTCTTAGCCTTCGAAACAAACCATGATTCTTCTTTCATTTCTTTTTCTAGCTGATCTATATCCCAGCCTGCGTAGCCAAGAAAAAAACGTATTTTTTTTATATCAACATTCTCTGTCTCGATAAGCAATTTAAGGGCTGAGAAATCAGTGCCCCAATACATTCCTTTAGTAATCTCTACATCAGACTCGCACATATTGTCTATAGTATGCATGTAAAACAGGCTGTCTTTTTCTACTGGCCCACCCAAGTATATCCTATTGTCGGAGTTTGGGAACTCGTCCATGAGGTCACTTAATTTGAAATCTAAAGGGCGGTTTAGAATAAACCCCATAGCCCCCATTTTGATGCTTGATTCGGTTAGTATGATTACGGATCGCTTAAAAAAAGGATCTTGTAAGAAGGGGGCCGAAATCAAAAGTCTGCCTTTTTTAGGGCTTAACTTGTTGGCAGGTTTTAGGGTCTTCATTATCATGTGAAGAAAATTAGGTTAATTTTAGTCGTGATGCAAACAATCTGGTTTCGTTGGTACGAGCCGCCAATATTAAAATGGATTAATGGTGCTGAGCCAGAATAAAATCGAAAAGTATTTTCAGAAGTTCGGGTGGCGTGGACAATGTATTAGTAGTCCGATTGATGAACAGGTAGAGCTGATTGTTGT
>JABSPR010000087.1 GCA_013214975.1 Flavobacteriales bacterium | reverse complement strand
TTTGCGAATGTGTGTGCTTTTGGTGTTGGAGCTTGGAGTTACGTAATGGATAATTACACGGATACGTCAGATATCTCAGGAACGGAAGACGCGATGATTAGTGCAGAATTTGATTTCGCCACAAACCCTGATTCATATTTTGGATTTGACCATGCATATGCACGGTACTCACCAGAATATACAGATACACTTACACTCTATTATACTTTGGATTGTGGAGATTCATGGCTTCCCTTTTGGACTCAAGGTGGTGAAGGCTTAGCAACCGCGCCTGATAACATGAATGAATTTATCCCAACAGCTGATGAATGGGATTCGATGATGATATCGTTAGCATTTCTTAATGGTCAATCAAGTGTACATATTGCCATAACCAACCGCAGTGGATGGGGTAACAAATTGTACATAGATAACATTAACATATTCACGCCAGCTATAGTAAATCCTAGCTGGACTGATTTTGCAGGATTGCCTGACACAATTTGCGAAGGAGATATGGTATCCTTTCAAGATTGGTCTTTGAACTACCCTACTTCTTGGAATTGGACATTACCTGGAGGTACTCCGCCTGTATCGACAGATCAAAATCCCGTGGTGCAATATAATGTTGCAGGAGAATATGATGTGGATTTAGCTACATCTAATATAGCTGGTGGTGACAACTGGACATATGTAGATCATATTACTGTTGTTCCATTTGCTAATCTCACAATCTCTTCTGGATCAACAACTATATGCCAAGGAGATGGAATAATATTAACAGCTAGTGGAGGTCAGAATTACAGCTGGAGTTCGGATGGTTATAATGTAATTGGGTATGGCTCGAATTATTTCTCATTCCCAAACCAAACAACTACCTACACTTTGTTTGGCGAGAACTCATTGGGTTGCCAATCTAGCACGCAGATTACAATAATCGTAAATCCATTGCCTGCAGTTCCCACAATTTCTCTTTCAGGAAATGATTTGATGTCGAGCTCATCTGCAAGTTATCAGTGGTTTAGTAGTAGTGTTTCAATACCTGGGGAAATAGCTCAAACCTATATGCCTTTAGTCGATGGAACATACAGCGTTCTGGCAACGGATATAAATGGTTGTACTGCTCTTTCTGCAGATGAGATATTTATACTTACAGAGAGCAAAACAAGAACATCAATTGGTAGTGATGCGGTTAGTATATCTCCAAATCCAGCCAGTGATTACTTGAATATATCGGGATTGAATAACAATGCTACAGTTAAGGTAATTAGCTTGGAAGGTAGACTTGTTATTGATAGTCAATTACAACCAGAACAATCAATTGATGTATCTGGCTTATCGCAAGGCTTGTATACTGTTTCAGTTATTACGAACGGTAATGTAACTAATCACAAAGTGATTATCGAGTAACAAGCTTATTCACATATAAACCTAGTAGAAATAGGTAGGTTCGTTTGAGTTGTGGTATCTGGATTAAACAACATACCACAGAACATTACTTCAAGCGAATCTCCTATTAAAGTTATATATAGATCTTGTTCACCCAAAGGGTAATAACCAGTACCGAAATCCCCGTTGCATACGATTAGCACCTCATCTTCTGAGATGCTCCAATCTAAATATGTTACCGTTCGATAAGTTCTGCTTTCGCTGGGTTTGATTTTAAATCGAATTTGCGTCTGCAAACTAGCTCCTAAGGCATACATATCATAGTAATCTATCGATGTAGAATCGGTAACAGAAGTTGAATCGTAGCAATTGGTTGAGGTGTAACTCGCGTAAAAAGCACCATTGAGTTCTATTGAATTGTAAGCTGGGTCACAATCCGCCACACATTCTCCACAAATACCGCCACAATCCGGACCAGTTTCATCTTGATTTTTCAGACCATCAGAACATGTCGGCTCTATACTCTCTACAAGGGTTACATCCCCTGCATTCTCTTCTTCTTTTTTGCAGCTTGATAGGCATATGCAAAGAGCAAAAAACAAGAATGATGTAAGCTTTAACAATTTAATAAGCATGGATATTATGTGTTATCGAATTCTAAAGTATCGCATATTAGTCGATACACCAAACTGATATCTATTACTTTAGAAATGACTTTTCTAGAAAGTAAAGGTTTTCTAAGCCCTTATACTGAATAGAATCTTCTATATTAAATACATTGATTCCTACCACCTGTGTTTTGCTGTCTTCAGAAACAGCAAGCTTTGTCATTCGCTCAGTTGCCCATTCTACAGAACTACCAACTACACCAAACTCATCCATTCCACTCCTGTATATTAATTCTTGCTGATAGCAAACATTGTATGGCGCTCTAACCAAATTGATCTCCGAACCGGAATTTTCATTTACAATCGTTCTAATTGCCTTCCAATCTTTCGTCTGAATAAAAACATGCTTATTGTATAAATTATTTCCACCCAGAATTGAGAAAACAACCAATATGGAAATAAAAACAACCGTCTTTAATTTCCCTTTCAAAATACTGTTTATACCAAAAGCAATAAAGAATATAAAAACACAACCAAGAGCCATTTGAGTTCTATAAGATGGGAACTTCTCTTCTGATAAAATACCCGAGTAATAACATATGGGAAACACTGCAGCCCATATGATGACTAGTGCGATGTACTTATTTAATTCGAAGTATCGTTTAAACTTATAAACTCCAATAAAAGACAAGCTAACTGTGATTAACACAAAAGGAGTTCTAATAATCCCTGGTAGCATACTAGCCACAGTAGAGCCTGAAAGAATAAAGGGTACATTATAAAACCACAATACTTTATTAAATACATCATCCGTAATTGCGGATCTCCCAACTGGCAATTCGTTAAAACTCTGATAGAACTTAAAGCCTACAATATAGATCATATTCACTGCAACGAATCCGCCAAAGGCCATAACAAACTTCTTATGAATAATTCTAATATTTGGGTTAGACATACTTCTAATGAGCCATGGGAGCATACAAGCTGCCGTACTAGCCTGGTACATGAGTAAGGAAATAAGTATGAGTAATAAAGCTGCACCTATAGTCAGGATTCTTTCTTTACCAAGTTTATTGGATAGAAGAAGCTGTCCAGCAATAAAAGCCATACTAAATGCAATAATAGACGAAATAGTAGATGGCCAAGCGGTGAGGATTTGTGTTGATGGTAAGAATGCAATCAATGTTGTAACTAAAGCTGCATGCCACGCTTTGTTACCTAGCGAAATCAAGAATTCCTTATAAAAAAGCGATAAGTTAAGAATCAAAAACAACAGAGCGATCAAGCGGATTTTCCATAACCCGATTACATCATGAGCCCAGGTAAATAAAAATTTCACAATATGCCCTTGGAGTGGTCTGCCTTGTGTTAGAGCAGAAACTGTCCAATCGTTATCAAAGCGACTTTCCCATAAGGCAAAGTAGTCGTCAGAAAAACCAAATTCTAAGAATAAAATTGGGGTATAAAGAAGTAGTGTTGCTGGAAGGGTTAATAGCAGAAAAGCACGATAGTTACTATTTACAGAAAGCCAATTTGAAATAATGTTTTTCAAAAGAATCGAATTTGGTTAACGCTTCCCTTTTTTTCTTTTCTTGTACATTTTCTCGTTCTTATCAATATCTTCAACTATTGATTTCCAATCGTAAGATTTTTCTTCTGTACTCCCCTTAGTGAACTGATAA
>JABSPR010000086.1 GCA_013214975.1 Flavobacteriales bacterium | reverse complement strand
TTCGAAGTATGAAGAATATCACTACAAGGATATTACAAAAGAGAGCCCAATCCTACCAACTACTTATTCAACTTCAGAGTTTACGGGTAGAAACCCCGACAATTGGACGCAGTTAACAGTTAACTACTCTAGAGATTACGATACCCTAGGAACAAGGCTATTTACAGGTGCAGACGCCGGTACGTTTAATGACGACTACTACAATAAATTTATTGAAACCACGAACGGAATAAGCAACACCGTTAACAATACTGAGAAAATAGATTACCAATTTATGAATTACCAACTCGACTATTCTAAATACTTCACAGAAGACAAATACTTTGAGACCGGCGCTAAAACAACTTTGGGACATAGTAATTTCAGTTCCAATATATCTTCTTCTTTGAATAATTTAGACACTCTTTCAAATGAAGTTATATATGATGAGAGTATTACGTCCGTCTACTTCCTCTTTGGAAATAAAATTAAAGAGAGTTACTACGAAATAGGTATACGTGGAGAATATGCACGAACCAAAAACAATGCAGGCCTAAGTACTTCTATGCCTAATATATTCCCATCCGGAACATTCTTCCTCAGAGAATCCGTAGCTCTCTCCTACTCAACAAGTATTTGGAGACCCGATTATTCTTCAACAAGCTCATCAACAAGCTTTACAGGTGGCGATGTTTTTAGCTCAGGAAACTCCAGCCTAATGCCAAGTTACAATCACTCTTTAGATCTATCCTTTTTCGATGAAGTTGTTTCTCTTAGCTATAATCGAACTAACAATGCGCAAGTGGATAATTATTCCGCTTCAAACGATTCCGTCAACTATTTTTACTCTGGTGTTTTTAATATCGACTATTTCGATTCGTATTGGCTTAATATTACTATTCCAGTAGAACTTGACAAACTAACTTCCTATACATGGATAGGAACATATCTAATGAGAGGAAAGGATATTAATGGATTTACAGGTGATCCTTCTGTTGGTTTTATGATTGATAGCGAAACTGAATTGGAATTAAATAAACGATGGTCTCTGAGCACCAATATTTTCTATCAATCAAAAATGAAATTAGGATTGGCTGAAATTAAAGAGCAGTTTGTTACAAGTGCCGGTGTATTCTATAATACTAAAAACAACAAGCTTCGGATAAGTGCTCAGATATGGGATGCCTTTTATGGTGAAAGGTACCAGCAGAAAATTTTCACAAACGAAGTAACTTCTAACGAATCAGGAAATCCAGATACGAGGTATATTGAATTTAGTCTTCGGTTTAAATTCGGAAAATTAGAACAACCATCGTACGATACAGAATCTATTCAAGGCCAAGGAGATAAAGGCGGATCTGGAGGTGGTGCATTTTAATTTCATCAAAGTCAATAAAAAGATATTATATCTAGTCAATAATAATCTCATTTGAATTATATTTGCCGTCCCAAAGTCATTAATGACACACACACTTTTCGGGGTGTAGCGTAGCCCGGTTATCGCGCCTCGTTTGGGACGAGGAGGTCGCAAGTTCGAATCTTGCCACCCCGACATCAAAAGCCTTTTCGTTTATTACGAAAAGGCTTTTCTTTATTTCCACAAACCCAAGCTCGCTCAAGATTGACGTAGAATAAAAAAAGCCATTATCTTTAGCGCCAATAGATAGTAATAAACCAACTTTAAAAGCCCTAAGCTCTCTATAGCTTCATGAAGCATCTAA
>JABSPR010000085.1 GCA_013214975.1 Flavobacteriales bacterium | reverse complement strand
GACTCATAATTTCTTTTATTATTTCATCGTCGGAATAGCTTTCCGTTAAGTCGGAATACTTTCCGAATGTGAACGTCATGAGTGCGTTAACTTGATTGGTTTTATACATGTTTAAAAAGGTGTTGAATTTTCCTTTAGTGTATGGGGCAATACCTATGTAGTCAATTTGCTTATCCCAAAATATAGTGTCCCAAACGAGGACAAATTTATTTACGGTTCCCATTTCAAGTCGACTAATCCCTTCAGTCATTTTGTGTGGCAAGTCTGGTGTGAATGAAATGGTATTATTTTTAAGAACACCTAGAGGTACAGTTACAAGAACATAATCGCACAAAAAAATATGATTTGCTGTCTTTACTGTAATCACTTCATCCGTATAGTTAATGTCGACTACGCGTTGATTTAGATTAATATTTAGTGAGTCGGAAAGAAAAGAAGTGAGTTTGTCGTAGCCGTTTTTTATAAATACATCTTCTCCGCGGTAGTCTTTGTCGTCGTAGAAAAAAGTGGAAGATAATCTTGAAATATCGCCTCCTGTGTCAAATTCTAAATAGGATGAAAGCATGAATTTCCACAAAGGATCATTCGATTCGTCTTCATAGATAGAGTTGAAAACGGATTCAAAACTCTTATTAAAAGTACCAGAGCGTTTTACAAGCTTCAACGCATTTTTAAATTCTTTCTCTTTTCTATCTAGTATTTCGTCATGATATGCTACACCATTAGTGTCGTAAACGATTACATTATCATCATTAGTAAGGATTGTAGTAGCGCCACTTTTTTCGGCAAGTGACGTGATCGGATTATTTATTGGCCCATGAATCCAACTTGCTCCTTCATCAATAGGGAAACCCAAATCGCGATTAGTGCTTATTCTGCCGCCAATTTTATTTTGGGCTTCGAGTATCAGGCAGTTTATTCCATTATCTTTTAAATGCTTCGCAGCACTTAATCCAGCCATTCCTCCACCTATAATTATTACAGTAGATTTATTCTTTTTAATTTCATTATCGGGTTGGGCGATGATAATATGTGCGAATAGAAGTTGGACAATTATTAAATTAATGAATCTCACAAGCTAATATTGTAAAGTTTGGTTTAGTATTGTACGAAATGACAGTAAAAATAGTCCATTTATCACGCCCATTTATTTACTTTTGAATGAATAAGATATGATGAAATTAATAGCAGATTCTGGATCTTCTAAATGTGATTGGGTTGTTATTGACGACAGTGTTCGCATTGATGTCAATACGATGGGTCTGAATCCATTTTTTCATGACGCAGAATTTATTCAAAATATTATTCAAAACGAGCCTGGTTTAGTAAAGTATGTTGATGAAATTGCTGAAGTGCACTATTATGGGGCTGGTTGTTCAAGTGATGATTTGAAAGAGGTTGTTTCTACTGGATTGTCTGCAGTTTTCAGTAATGCACTTGTGTCTGTTCAGCACGATGCTTTGTCGTCCGTTTTTGCTACGTATGATGGAGACTCTTGTATATCCTGTATAATCGGAACTGGATCAAATTCAGTTTTCTTTAATGGAGTGGATGCAAGAGAAGAAGTACCTGCATTAGGGTTTGTTCTTGGGGATGAAGGAAGTGGTAGCTATTTGGGAAAGCGGTTACTCTCGGATTTTTTGTATAAAAAGATGCCTCTTTCTCTTTCAAATGCCTTTCTTGAAAAGTATGGGGTTGATAAAAATTCTATCCTGGATAATACTCTCAAGAAACCTAATGTTAATGTTTATTTGGCTTCGTTTGCACCATTCTTATCGGAGAATATAGGAAGTAATTATGCACAGAAAATAGTTGTTGATGCATTTTCTGCCTTTGTGGATATACATGTTATGTGTTACAAAGAAGCCAAGGATGTGCCAATTCATTTTGTAGGTTCGGTAGCATATTATTTCAAAGATCAATTGAAAGAAGTATTGGAAATGAATGGTTTGACTCTTGGGAATGTATTGCGCAAACCAATTGATGGCCTAGTCCAATTTCATAATTAATTTAGAATACTGCCACCATGAAATTAAATTTCAAATTGATAATCTTCTTGATTTTGATGCAATTGTTTTCAAATTGTGATCAAGTGGATACTGTTTCTGCAAAAGATAATTTGGTTGTAGAGTCTACGAATATGAACAAGTCTCCGCGGGTTGAGTTTTATTTGGAAATAGGAGACGAGGCCATGGGTTACTTTGATGAGCAAAGAACAAAAGCGAAGGAAATAGGTCTTCTTAAAAGTGAAGGGAAGAAATATCAAAGGGCAAAATTAAGATATAATGGAGATTCAATAGTTATTAAGTTAAAGCTTAAAGGAGATTTAGAAGACCATTGGGGTGGTAATAGGTATTCTGTTCGAGTTAAAATGGCTGAAGAAGAAACTATGTTCGGGTTGTCTGAATTCGCACTGCAGCCGCCATATACACGGAATTATATGAATGAATGGCTTTTTCATAGGATGCTAAGAGCCGAGGGGGTAATGTCATTGGATTTTCGATTTGTGAAAGTATTTATTAATGGAAAGGACTTGAAATATTACAATATGGAACAATATTTTTCGGACGATATTTTTAAAACAAATAAGGTCGAAAGAACGGTTGTAGTTCGTTTTAATGAAGATGAATGGGCACCCTTAATGCTTGCAAATGTAGGGGCGAAAAGATCGTTAGAAGTGTATCATAATGCGGAGGTTGAAGTGATGAATAAAAATGTGGTTAAGAAAGACCCTCAGCGAATAAAGTATTTTGAAAGAGCTACCGAAATTTTAAAAAAATGGCGAAGTGATAGTATTTCCACATCTCAAGCATTTGATGTTGAGAAGATGGCTCGTTTTTGGGCGGTATCCAATATCGTTAATACTGGTCATGCTAACTGTTGGAACAATAGGCGCTTTTATTACAATGCTCAAAATGATGTGATTGAACCAATTGGCTATGATGCGAATCCAAGTGATACCGTGAGAAGAGTTTTTGTCAAATTTCCAAGTCTTGGCTATAATTGTTCCGATTTTTTTAAAGACGATGATTTTGCTCGCGCCTTTTTAATTGAAATGCGTAGGATGAGCGATCCTAAATATTTAGATGCCTTTTTTAAGACAAACAGAGATACAATTAATGATATGATCGATATGATTGCCGAGAATAAATCGAAGTATAAATTTAACGAGTCATTGATTTATTATAACCAAGGCGTTATTAGAGAGAAACTTCCGAAATGGGAGGAGGAATATTTCAAGGAAGAGGAAAGGGTAGAATAGATTTCTTCTAACCTCTTTCTAGATTAAATACCGTGATTTCTGGTGATATACCCAGTCTCCCGGGGTACCCCAAGAATCCAACTCCTCGGTTTACATATAGTTGTTGCTTGCCATCCGAGTATAATCCTGCCCATTGTTTATAGAAGTATTTCGATGGACTCCATTTAAATCTCGGGATATCTATTCCGAATTGCATGCCGTGTGTATGACCAGCGAAAGTAACATCGATATCTTCTGTTTTGTTTTGTAGATGGTAATCCCAATAGGAGGGGTCATGGCTCATCAATAATTTTACAGGCATATTTTCGCTTCCCTTTTTTGCTTTCCTAACGCTACCTAGTTTTTGAAATCGCTTTGCTTTGCCCCAGTTCTCCATTCCAATTAGAGCAATTTTATCATTACCTTTTTCTAAGATAGCTGTTTCGTTTAGCAGTAGATTCCATCCCATATCTTTATGATATTGCTTCATTTCTTTTAGGTTTTCAGTTTTGTCTGATTCGCTGTCCCATTTAAAATAATCGCCGTAATCATGGTTGCCCAGAATTGAAAAAACACCCATGGGTGCCTTTAATTTGCTCAGGGTATATAAGTATGGTCTTGCCTCACTCGATCTTTCATTCACTAAATCTCCAGTAAATAGAATTAGATCAGCACCTTGCTCGTTAACTAAATCTGTGATTTCTTGGATTGGATTATTGGAAATAAAACTACCGGTATGTAAATCGGATATCTGAACAATTTTTAAGCCTTCGAAACCTAGCGGCAGGTTCTTAAGCTTCAAGGTTACTCTTTTAACGTCATAGCTAAAGGCTCCTTGAATAATTCCATATAGAAAGGATATAAAAGGTAAAGCCATTGCTACAATTGCCGCTCTGTTTAAAAATAACCTTCTTGAAATATTATTCGTTGATGATTTCTGAGAAGGGTTGATCTTGCGCAGAATTTTTCGTGAAATAAATAGTAAGTCATCTATAATTACAAAGAAGAGCCCAATGAATTTACATAGTAAGAAAGTCATTGCAATTCCCGGGATGTATACCTTAAGAATAAGTGGCCAGGAATGATAATTGATCCAAAATAAGTGGATCAGAACAGAAAGGCCACTAAGTATGGTAAAGCCAAAATATGTTACCGTAAGGAGTCTTTGATAGCTCTTGGGTAGTTTGTACGTTGTAATCTTTATCGCTTGATAAAAATAGTAATCGATAATTATAGATAGAGCAAGAAATATGAGTTGGTTCAACCCCTTTATGTATTCAGCATTACTGGCATGATGAGCATTAAAACTTCTTTGTTTGTATTACTATCATTCTGTGGAAGAATTATTCCTGCTTTATTGGGTGTAGATAATTCCATTACAATTTCTTCCGAATCCATGTTAGATAACATTTCAACTAAAAACCGGGCATTAAAGCCGATTTCTAAGTCTTCGCCACTGTATTCACAGGTTAAACGCTCATTCGCTTCATTCGCATAATCTAAGTCTTCTGCAGAGATCTGTAATTCACTTCCCTTAATGTTAAGCTTTACTTGGTGCGTTGTTTTGTTCGAAAAGATTGAAACACGTTTTATGGATCCTAATAAAGTAGTTCTATCAATTACTAATTTGTTTGGGTTTTGGTCTGGTATTACAGCCGAGTAATTTGGATAATTACCATCAATCAATCGACATATTAAATTGATATTGCCAAACGAAAACAAGGCATTTGATTTGTTGTATTCTATTTTCACAACGCCATCAACAGATCCCAATGTAGATTTCAACAACGTAAGAGGTTTCTTTGGGAGAATAAAAGAACTTAAATCATCAGCGCTTGAATCTGTTCTTCTGTATTTAACCAATTTATGCGCATCTGTAGCAACAAAGATCACATCATCGGGAGAAATTTCGCAAAGTACTCCAGACATTACTGGGCGAAGCTCATCGTTTCCTGTAGCGAATAGAGTGCTATTAAGTGCATCTGCAAGTACTTCTGGTTTGATCTCAATAGATGCAGGGGATTCGATAGATGGAAGTTTAGGGAACTCATCAGCATTATGTCCAGCCAATTTGTATTTTCCGAAATCAGACGATATTTCAATGCTGTTAGTCTTTAAATTTATGTCAAAAGTTAAGGGTTGCTCAGGAAATGTTTTAAGTGTATCTAAAAGCAATCTCGCTGGAATTGCGATGTTGCCATCTTCTTTTGCTTCAATCGTAATTTTTGCTGAAATAGTAGTTTCTAAATCAGAAGCAGATATTAAAAGATAGTTTTGGCCGATTTCAAATAAGAAGTTATCTAAAATTGGTAATGTGTTGTTGGTGCTTAGAACACCGCTTATCGCTTGAAGCTGCTTAAGCAATGATGTGCTTGATACAATGAATTTCATCTCTTTATTTATTGTCGGTTTTGTACCAGCAAATTTAATATTTCGGTAGAAAAGTTAGCGATTACTTATTAACAATAGAGTCGTTTTGGAACTTGGAAATATCGACTGTTAGATTGTCGAATGTGAAATATTGAATTAGTACAAAATCTGTTCTTCCGTTTTTCCTTAGTCTCCCGTACATTCTGTCCAAATCGGCAACCGTTGCTTTAGGATCATTTTTTCGATAGTCTCTTTTTATTATCAAATAAGCGTCTAATATGGTGATATCATCGTTGAAATCTTTAGCTGTAATGGTAAGGAAAGGAGTTGTATTCATTACTGAATCTTTCACTTTCATAAAGTTTATAAACCCTTCCATAGAAGTATGGTTGTATAAATTTAAATAGCTCTGGATAGTGGACGTATCGATATTGTTGGCCACGTTCTCTTCAAAGTCTGTAACTGTGAAGGATCCCTTCTCTTGTCTTATTCTAAAACTTTTTTCTTTATTAGAGTTATGCTTAATAGATACTTCGGAAATATTTCCAATGCCGTAATTAAAGATGGAAACATCTCTCCACTTATTGATGTCTGTGAAAAATCGAGATTGGACATCGCCTGAAAACCCTGGTATATTAACTACATATGGGTACTTCGCATTTTTACCCGTTTCAGTATCGCTAAGCAGCATGAAAGTACCTTTGCCTTCTTTTGTAGCTGTACCCACGTAATATATCTTAACTAATTCATTGCCTTGATAGACTTCTAGTTTGACACTATTTGTTGCTAGAAGCTTAATTATTGTTTGTCGCTCAGCTTTTGAAGTAGGTCGTTTTATTTCGATGTCTGAAAGTGTAGAGAGGATAATTTCAACGGCATCAGGTCTAACAACATACTCGTCGTTTGCTCGCCAGGTTCCGTCTTCTTGTCGCTCAATTGTGATCCTATTTTCTTTTTGGTCGGCTAAGAATAACTTTGTTACCAAAGAAGTATCTGCCACAGAAAAGTCTGTTAAGTCTTTGCTAGCGCGGTTAGATAATGTTAGGTTGTGAATTACACCGATTATTACAATTCCTGCGATAATCGCTAGTAGAATATTTTTTTTCATGCTTAACTATATTTTCTTTTTCTGAAATAAACTTGCAGAAAACCGAAACTAATTACCAATAGTATTGGAAGGGCAGTATTTATGAGTTGCCATTTTAACTTATGTTTTTCCAAAATAGTTTTGTCGAGCAGCCTCATTTTTAATTCACGAGACCTTACAGAAAGCATATCGATATTATCGGTTAAATAATTCATTGCATTTAGGAAAAAATCTACGTTACCATATTCTTGGCCGGTCAATCTTTCTTTACCTAATGGTAAAATGTCGCCATTATTGTATACTTCGTTTCTTATTATATCGCCGTCAGAAACAACTATCATTTTGGTTTTTTTACTTGTTTCTCTGTAATCTAAATTCTCATCCTTAGAGATTTGCTTTGTAAGTCTGTTCTTAAATACGGATGTAAATTCTCCTTCAAGTAATAACGCAATATTTTGATATGGATCGTTGTACGCTGCAGGATTTGGCTTCATATATGCAACTTTTAAATGGATAGGAAGAGGAGCTCTTACCGCTCGTGAGTATTTTGATGACCTCAAGAGAAAAGTCTTTTTTACTCCTTTTGCCTCAACGGTATCAAGGGAACTTGCATATTGACATTTAATGGCATTAAGGTTCTTAACCATTGGATGGAAGGATGTATTGGTTATTAATGGATAGTAAATCCAAGGGAATGGTTTAATGTCTTTTTTCATCGGAACCATCATTGGGATAATAGCGCATTGAAGGTCTTCAATGATGTCGGTATTAACCCTCGCTCCGTATTTAAATAATTGATCGGAAATATTTTGATTAATCCCAACTGCCATTGTTTCGCCCTTTATAGAAAGACTATCTATATTAGTTGAAACAGATTCCACCAGCCACATTACCTTACCACCCTTCATGATAAACTGATCGATAATAAACTTGTCTTTATCTAGGAATTCTTCTTCTGGTTTTGCGATGATGATCGCATCAATAAGCTTCAGCTTGTTTAATTGTCCATTCAATGTAATCCTCTCTACGAGATAGTATTCATCAAGACTTTTAGTGATACTTGCTGTTTCTTGCGCCGTTAGTTCACCATGACCTTCAATAAAAGCTACTCTTGATTTAGCAGAAACGGCGAGTTTTCGGATGGAGTTTGCCAAGCCATATTCGAGTGTTTGGATGGAGTTGTTTATTTGCTGTTCAGGACTAATTCCCATTTGTTCTTGTAGAAGCATTAACGGTACCTGCCTGTCGATATAGGTAATTATCGCTCCTGGAAAGATTACTTGCTGAGAAAATTTAGATTCATTTTGAACTTCAACGGAAGTGGGTTTTAATCCAGACGATGCTAAATTCTCGTATATTTTTTTTGTTCTCTTTTTGTTTTTATTCGCAGAAGGGTCGATAAATTCATATTGAATATTTCTTCCTCCGTACACTTTGAATTCATCGAGCATTTCTTTTGTGCTATTCCTTAGTCGCTTGAAATGAGAAGGAAATTCGCCTTCTAAGTATACTTTGAAGTAGATAATGTCATCTAGATTTAATAGCAAGTCTTTCGTGACTTTGGATAAAGTGTATCTCTTTTCAGTGGTTAGGTCTAGTCGTGAAAAGGAGAATGAACCGACAATGTTTAAACCAATAATAATGGTAAGTCCAAGTACTAATTGAATAAGATCTTGTCTTCTTTTCAAATCAATTAATTACCATTTACGGCTACCAATAACCGTTTTAGTTAATAAAATAAAGACTGCAATGAGGCTTCCGAAGTACAACGCATCCCGTGTGTCT
>JABSPR010000084.1 GCA_013214975.1 Flavobacteriales bacterium | reverse complement strand
AACCAGTACTAATTGATGTTAATAGCGATGCCTGGTCTGGAACTACGCTTCCGTCCATGGCTATCGGATATTCTACTAGATTCTCGCCTCTTCAAATTCTTACACTCTATAATGCGGTCGCAAACAAAGGAAAAATGGTAAAGCCATTATTAGTAAAGGAAATTAGTGATAAGGGTAAGCTTATAAAGCGATTTAGTACGGAAGTTTTAGAAGAAGAAATATGTTCTGAATCTACAATTGAGAAGGTTCATGAGATGCTAGTTGGTGTAGTTGAAAATGGAACGGCGCAAATACTAAAGAGTGCTGAGTTTAAAATAGCTGGTAAAACAGGAACGGCTAAAGTTGCGGACAAAGATAAAGGCTACGGAAAGCGCATATATAGAGCCTCTTTTGCAGGGTATTTTCCAGCGGATAATCCAAAGTACTCGTGTATAGTTGTGGTGAGCGAGCCTACTCGGTTTGATTATTATGGCGCCTCTGTTGCTGGACCAATCTTTAAGGAAATCGCTAATAAGATTTTTTCTCGAAGCATGGAGTTGCATGAAGAATTGGCTGACATGGAGAGTAAAGCTAATTCGAGAGTGCCATATTCTAAGCACGGTTATAAGAAGGATTTAGTAAAAGTGTTTGAGGGAATTGGTGTGGAAACGGAGATTTCAGAATCTGCAAGCGACTGGGTAGTATCAAGTACAAATCAGGAATCTGTAAGCCTTCAGAATAGAAAAATAATTAGCAACCTAGTGCCAAATGTAATTGGTATGGGATTAAGAGATGCAATCTATTTGCTTGAGAATTCGGGATTAAATGTGATAACAGAAGGAAGGGGTGTTGTGAAAGAGCAATCAATTACTCCAGGACAAGCAAGCCGTGGAAACCAGAAAATATATTTGAAACTATCATAGTGAAGGTTTTAAAAGACATATTATATAAAGCAGGTATTGTAGACATTATTGGGTCTACGGATATTGCTGTACAGTCTATCCATTCTGATTCTAGAGAAGTGGGAGAGGAGTCCCTCTTTATCGCTGTTAAGGGAATTCAAGTAGACGCGTATAAATATATCGGTCAAACTATTTTAGAAGGTGCCATTGCCATTGTTTGTGAGAAGATGCCTTCTGAAATTATTAAGGGCATCACATACATACAAGTTGAAAACAGTCAAGTAGCTCTTCCAATAATAGCCTCTAATTTCTATAACTGTCCTTCTGAAAAGTTAAACCTGATTGGTATAACTGGGACAAATGGAAAAACAACTACAGTTACATTATTGCAAAGTGTATTTATTGAATTAGGCTATAAAGTTGGTTTACTATCTACAGTTGTAAATATGATCGGCGACGAAAAGATTGCTTCTACGCACACAACTCCTGATCCTATTCAGCTAAACCAATTATTATTTAGAATGGTGGATGAGGGATGCACCCATTGCTTTATGGAAGTAAGTTCACATGCGATTGTCCAAGAGAGAATCGCAGGTTTGAAATTCAAAGGAGCCGTATTTACCAATATTAGCCACGATCATTTGGATTACCACGGTACATTCAAAGAATACATTAATGCGAAAAAGAAATTTTTTGATGAGCTTTCAAAAGATGCTTTCTCATTAATTAATATGGACGATCGAAACGGAGACATAATGGTTCAAAACACTGCATCCACTGTTCATTCATTTGCTCTAAAAACCATGGCTGAATTTAAGTCGAAGGTAATAGAGAATGACATTTCGGGTCTTCATTTAATGCTAGATGATAATGAAGTTTGGACAAGGTTGATTGGAGAGTTTAATGCTTACAATCTACTTGTTGTATATGGAGTTGGTATGTTATTGAAAGAAGATAAGTTGGCTTTATTAACCGCGATAAGTAATCTCACAGCTGTTGAAGGAAGATTTCAAAGAGTAGAATCAATAGAAAGCATTAAGGCCATAGTTGACTATGCACATACACCAGACGCGTTGAAGAATGTTTTAGATGCCCTGCATGATGTTCGGGCTGGAACAGGAAAAATAATTACAGTAATAGGATGTGGAGGCAATAGAGATGTTGCTAAACGTCCATTAATGGCAAAGGTAGCTTGTGAAATGAGCGATAAGGTGATTCTCACTTCAGATAACCCAAGGAATGAGAGTGCTGATGCTATAATTAAGGAAATGGAAAAAGGTGTTAACGCTGTTAATCAAAGAAAAACACTTTCTATAGTAAATAGAAAGGAAGCAATTAAAACTGCTTGTTCACTTGCCGATCATGGCGATATTATTTTGGTTGCAGGTAAAGGACATGAAAAATACCAAGAAATTAATGGCGAGAAATTGCCATTTAACGACGTGCAAATATTAGAAGACACACTTAAAATGATGGAGGACTGATGATATACTATCTATTTAGATTCCTTCAGGAGCACTTCAATATGCCAGGGGCTGGTTTGTTCGATTATATCACTTTCCGAACTGCCATGGCAATCTTTGGTTCGCTGGCAATCTCATGGTTATTTGGTGGCAGGATTATTAAACTACTGCATCAGATGCAAGTTGGTGAAACAGTTCGGGACCTTGGTTTAAAAGGTCAGATGGAGAAACAAGGAACACCAACTATGGGTGGACTTATAATCTTGTCTGCGATAATTATTCCAACCTTATTATTTGCTGATTTACGAAACGTTTATGTTGTTCTTCTCATTGTAGTTACTGCTCTACTTGGATTAATTGGTTTCACGGATGATTATATCAAAGTATTTAAGAAGGATAAAAAAGGACTTGCTGGTAAGTTTAAAATATTGGGTCAAGTAGCGGTCGGAATTATTGTAGGGGTTACAGTTTACTTCCACCAAGATATTATTACCAAAGTAGAAATACCTGCAGAAGTTGTTGCAAGTGTTGATGCGGAAGACGTAACGGAAGTTGAAGATTCTGAAGGTGAAATACATTACATGTTGAGTAGAAAAATGCCTAACACTACTATTCCTTTTGTTAAGGATAATGAACTTAACTACTCTTCAATACTGGCTTGGATCAGTCCCGAACTGAGATCTTATACTTGGGTACTTTATATACTAGTTGTGATATTTATTATTGCGGCTGTTTCTAACGGCGCAAACATGACAGACGGTCTAGACGGTTTGGCAACCGGTACGTCAACAATTATAGTATTTACTCTTGCACTCTTTATTTACATCTCTGGTAATCTGATGTTCTCAGATTACTTGAACATTATGTACATCCCGAATATCGGTGAGCTTACTGTTTTTGTAGGAGCCTTTCTAGGTGCATGTATAGGTTTCTTATGGTACAATGCATATCCAGCCCAAGTGTTTATGGGAGACACCGGAAGTTTGGCAATAGGTGGCATCATTGCAGCCTTAGCAATAGTGGTAAGGAAAGAATTATTGATACCTGTTTTGTGCGGAGTTTTCTTAATCGAAAACATGTCTGTAGTAATGCAAGTAGCATGGTTTAAATACACGAAGAAAAAATATGGCGAAGGCCGAAGAATATTCTTGATGGCTCCTTTGCATCATCATTTTCAGAAGAAAGGAGTGCATGAAGCAAAGATAGTATCGAGGTTCTGGATTATTGGAATTATGCTGGCGTTGGCAAGTATTATTACACTGAAACTGAGGTAGGAATTAAGGATGAGGATAGCAATTTTAGGTGCAGGCGAAAGCGGAGTTGGAGCAGCTATTCTCGGAAAACAGAAAGGGTTGTATGTATTTGTATCCGACAGAGGGGAGATAAGAGAAGAGTATAAGAACGTTCTTTCAAAGTTTGAAATTGAATGGGAAGAGAAGCAGCATTCTGAAGAAGAAATATTGCACTCGGACGAAATAATAAAAAGTCCGGGGATTCCAGAAACGGCCGAAATCATTAAAAAGATTAGGTCTAAGGGAATCAGAATTATTTCTGAATTAGAATTT
>JABSPR010000083.1 GCA_013214975.1 Flavobacteriales bacterium | reverse complement strand
GTGCCACTTGGTCATAAAGATGAAAAATTCAAGAACAGGGTAACAGGTTTTGTTAGCGATCCCGAAAATAAAGGCCAGTTTATAAAAGATGATTATGATTATGGAAATGGATGTGTAGGGGATGGGGGTGTTTTTAGTACTGTGGAAGATATGTTTAAATGGAATCAATCTTTCTATACGGAGAAGCTTGTAAAAAAAGAGACAATAGATGAGGCCTTCAAGCCGTATGTTTTGAATGATGGCACCGTGGGCGATTATGGATTTGGATGGAGTGTTTATAAAATTGATTCGAATGACATTACCGAGCACACTGGAAGTTGGCTGGGCTTTCTAGCACACAATCTCAGAGACATCACAGATAATTACAGTGTTGTATTCTTAACAAATCTGGGTAGTTCGTACGGGAGCGATCTTGCTTATCCATGCTACAATATTCTAAGAGGAATTCAGCCAGAGGATTGGAAAGAGAAATACCTTGTTACAAAAGGCTTGGAAGAGAATTCAAAAACATTTTTGAGAGATGCAGCTAAAAACACACTAGATCAATATCAAGGTAGTTACATCCACATTTCCGAAACGGATACTCTAAACTTTTACATTTCAATCAAAGACGAAGTGGCTCTTCTCGCCCACGTTGATAAATTATTGCAAGAGCAGATTTACGCAATTGACTCAGATAATTTTACAAATTGGTCTTATTCAAATAAGTATTCATTTCGATTCGGAGAGGATGGGAGTGTAATTGGCGTAACTGCTAAATCAGACGACAAACCGGAGAAATATTTTGTGAAAGAAGCTCCCATACCAACACCTGGGTTTATGCATAAATTGCGAGACAAGTATTCGTATAGCTCATATGAGGCCTACACAAGTTATAACAATGGTATATTCCGGGTTTTTATTCCGGGTGATGGGGATTATATTTTGATTCCAAAGGATGAGAAGGAATACGTCTTCCCCAATTGGCCTGGATATAGCATGAAGTTTACTACGAACGACTTTAATAACAGTATTAAAAAGGTAGAGTACATTTCACCGCAAGGTTCAAAGGAATTGAAATAATGCGAAAAGCTCTTATTTAGAACCTTGCAAGGTTTGTAAACCAAGTGAAAAATAGATTCATTTATCCCCAACGCAGTTATCACATCCTCCAGAAAATCCTTTGTCGACCAAACCCATTTTCTCTTCAAGGATAAAGTTGATCTTGCGAATTAGTTCTAACCGGATGCTTGTGGTGGTAATTCCCTTGTCGTCTGTAAAGTGATCGTTAAAACTTGGTAAAGAGAATGACTCCCAAACCTCGCTTCCGTCTCTTGGGAAGCGCTCTAATCCCGCAGCCAAAACACTTGCGCCACCTCGTCCACCTGGTGAAGTAGCTAGAAGTAACATTGGTTTGTTACCCAAAGCTTTTCTATTCGGAATCCTAGATAGCCAGTCGTATACATTTTTAAAAGCTGCAGAATACGAGCCGTTATGTTCGGCTAAGGAAAGTATCAAGAGATTCGAATTGTCAATTTTTTCGGCTAACTCACTTATCTTTTTAGGTATTCCGTTTTTTTCTTTGTCGACGCTAAAAATGTCTACCTCGTAATCGTTCAGGTCTACGTTCTCAACGTCTCCTTTTTCGAACAAGGAGCCAGCATATTCAGCTAATTTCTTATTGATTGAGTTTGTGCTGCTGCTACCTGGAATAGTTAAAATATTCATCTTTTTAAAAATCTAATTTATAATAGAAGATAGGCAAGAACCCCAATTGGTATTCGTGTCGGATACCGTTTACAGTTGGGTTATTCGGATCGGGTGCGTAAGTGAGTTTTAAAACATTCTGATGCCCGGTTAGGTTTACAAAGTCTAGCCCGATTTCATGAGAAACATTTTTTCTATTCGCTTTGTAATTAATCTTTAAATCGGCTCTGAAGTAATCCGGAAGTTGCTGGCTATTACGCGTGGCGTCTTCAAAAACAACTCCTCCTTGTGTAACGGTTGCAAGACTGTCAACCGGTCCAATTCTTTTATTCCCAGCAGCAGTGATTTTTAATCCGATCGAAAGAGATTTCTTTTCTCCTAGCTTAAATTCTTTTCCTGCGAGAAAATTTACTGCATAGTTTCCATTAAAATCGGTATTCCGTATAACGCCGTCACTTCCCTTGTACAAAGATTCATACAAGGAGGCGGTAGTCATAAAGAAGAATTTTTTATTGAAGAATTTCTCAAGTGTTAATTCCATGCCATAATTCTGACCAGTACCCGAATTCGTTAATTTCTCCGGAAAAAAACGATTGAAGGAAGAACCTTGGTTTACCAACGAAAAGGAGGAGGACTCCGCCGTTACAGGTACATTAAATAGTTGTTGATAGTAAGCCTCAACTTTTACTCTGAGGTTTTTCGCTAGCTGATTGTTGTATCCAACGATGTAATGCATACTCTTTGTAAAATCCATTCCTTTGTTATGCTTCACATAATTGCCGTCTTCGTTTGGGAGTTGATAGAAGTAAGTATACATCGGTTGTAGTTGACTGTGCAGGCCAACAGCAAAGTTTAAGGATTGATTATTTTTCATGGAATAGCGTAATCCAATTCTAGGTTCGATAGGAGATAAAGAATTATTCAGAGCGAAATAGGAACTGTGTATCCCAGTATTTAATACAAGATTTTTTGACATTCGGTACTTCCACTGTATAAACGATTGCAACATTACTGCGTCGCCTTTGTAATCCCATCGATGTGTCCAATCGTTCGTTGTTCCGTTGTTGAAGATGCTATCTACCATGTTAAATCGATAGTAATTCGCAGTAGCACCATATTTCAAAACGTGTTTCTTTCCGTACTTTTTATTGATGGAGAAGGTAGCGGTGGTTTTATGAATGTTGATGTCGTAATCTAATTTGTTAATGAGTGAGTCTAGAACATATCTGCCATCTGAACCGATAATAAGTCGCCCAGTTGAATCGGTAGATCGATATAAAAGATCGTTATGGTTAATTTGAGACTCACCAGAAGTTGCAACCACAAATTTGGCGAAGGTGTTGGTGTTGATAGATTTTACATATTTCATTCCGATCACACCCATTTGCGATCGAAAATATTCGTCTCTATCTGCGTCTGCATATATGTCTACTTGACTTGTATCTTGGGTACTAGATAGAATGTCAATTTTGCTCGCTCCACCTAATCCAAAGAAAGATAGGTTGCCGCCGTTCTTAGTTGGGAAGTTCAGCTTTAGGGCAGCATCCTGATAATAGGGTGTAGCAGTAGTTCCTAAGTTTATACCAAGAAATCCGAACATTACTAAAGTGGAATACCGGTAATTGAATAAGTAGGACGATCTTTTCTCTTTCGAGATAGGCCCTTCTCCGGTTAGTTCAGTTCCAAACAAACCCAACTGAGCTGTGAACTCATGCTTTTCATTGTTGCCGTTTCGTAGTTTCAAGTCGAATACACTCGAGATACTATTTCCAAATTCGGCGGGAAACGCACCGGTAAAGAAATCGGAATTACTAAGTACTTTGTTAT
>JABSPR010000082.1 GCA_013214975.1 Flavobacteriales bacterium | reverse complement strand
GACTCATACCCTTCCCCTTCGATAACTAGGTGCTTTTCACCAACCTGCGACACGGTTCTTATACGCCCATACTGTGCAGGCGCATTATTTAGCAAAAAGCCAATATTATTGACACCCTCAATACTTGCACAACGCGTTTCCCAAAAAGTTTTACCTTCTGAGGCACTATCAAATAAATACTGTTGCGCATTCGTATAGGCATGATCAACTATAATTTCAGGTTCAATACCATTAACAAGCCTATGGTAATATTCAAAAAATTTCCCCATCATGATCGGATTACTCCAACCATCAGCAATACTGTGATGCTGCGTTAACAACACAGTATAATGGGCATTGAACTTCCCCCGCTTTAGTTGATACCTCCACTAACAGGAGGCACCAACATGCCAAAATATAATCACCCAAGAAAAACCTGGGAATACACCAAAGACTTTAAAGTAAAAGCTGTTAAGCTCAGTTATCAAGATGGTATTCAATCCAAACAAATAGCGGATGGTTTAGATATACACCCCATGATGTTATCGCGTTGGCGAAAGGAATACCGAGATGGAAAGCTACAAGGTGATAATCAAAAGCGAGTCGGTGTGCAAAAAACCAAAAAGAACTTCAATGACAAAGACCTCATTGAAAATGCTCGGCTAAAAAAAGAAAACCAGCGTTTAAAGAAGGAGAACGACCTCTTAAAAAAGTGGCAACGGTATCTGGCGGAACGACATCAGAACGATTTGAATTCGTCGAACGATACCGAGAAATAGGCGTTGTCTTTTTATGTAAATGGCTGGGAGTTACGCCACAGGGCTTTTATGCTTGGACAAAGCGTAAAGCTTCTAAGCGTTACCATAAAGACCAGAAGCTTCTTAGGAAAATCACCAAGATTTTTATCCAAAGTGAAGGTCGCTATGGAAGCCCCAGAGTGTATAAAGCACTTAAAAACACAGGTGTATCCGTCGGTCGCAAGCGTGTAGAACGTTTGATGCGTGAAGCAGGGCTAAAAGGTAGAGTTGTTAGAGTGACACGCAGGCATCCTGTAATGAAGAAGTTTAAACGAGATGGTAAAAATCTATTGCGTGAAGTGAGCAAACCTACGGGTATCAATCAAGTCTGGGTTGCAGATGTTACTTATTTGAAAGTAAAAGGTCAGTGGAAGTATTTAGCTACAGTGATGGATTTATATTCTCGCAGAATCATTGGCTGGTCTTTGTCGTCAACGCGTACTGCAGAATTAACGTGTACGACTCTACTGTATGCCCTAAGGAAGCGTGGGTACCCCAAAGGTGTCATGTTTCATACTGATCGAGGTATTGAGTATTTAGCTAAGGATTTTCAGAAAATGCTAAAGAGATGGGGCTTTAAACATAGTTTGAATCGCCTTGGATACTGTACTGATAATGCATTCATGGAATCATTTTTCCATAGTTTAAAAGCCGAACTGATTAGAGGAAATAAATACCAAAGAGTACAAGAGTTATATAAAGCACTATCCGAATACATAAACAAGTTTTACAATACTGTAAGGTTACACTCTGGGCTAGATTATGTGTCACCAATACAATATGAATTACGCGCAGCGTAGAAACTCTGGTGTCAATTTTATCGGGGGAGGATCATAGTTGAAATATCGCTATCAATTAACTTGCTCGCTATATTTAGAGCTCTTATTTGATATTTTTGTTGTTGAATGGACTGTTTTAGCTCGTCGAAGTGAATCGACCTTGATTGTAAGTGCTTGTTAGTGCTTTCTGTTTTAGGAGCTTGTTTAGCTTTTTGCTTTATTCGAGGATCTTTTTGATTTTGTTTGTGTAGGAGGGTAGATTGCTTCACCTTTTTTTGTTCGTTAGTCTTGGTTTTATTACTGCTGTTAAGCGGTGGCTTATGAGGAGTATTGTCAGTTAAGTTATTAATACTCATGATTAATATACTCTTTAATTGTTTTAT